>JAYVPE010000533.1:0-14745 GCA_043757575.1 Pirellula sp. | reverse complement strand
TCTCTGTAATCTCGAATCTTGGGTTGGCCGACGAGTCACTCTTGTCGAGAGTAGGCAAAACGAAAACGGAATCGGCGCCGGTTGTTTTAGGTGCGTTCTTGCCCCCTATGGTCTTCCTGCTTGAGTCGGACAATTTTGTCGGCTCCTTCGCGGGAACAGTGGGGCCTGAATCCGATCCCTGGTTTTGAGCAATTTGTTGCCCATTCAAAACAAATCGAATTCCCGCGTAGCCTAAAAAGACAGCCGCGAAAACCAAGAAACCGGCTACGTAAAACACTTGTACCGTCTTTCGCTTTCGCTTGAGTCGCTCGATCCTGGAGGCTGCCGACTCACTCCGAACTGCCGACTCGCCTTGAACTGCGGGCTCACCCCAAACTGCGGGCTCACTCAGAATTGCAGTTGCTGTTTCTCGGGCAAAGGTTCGATCGGTTTCCAATCGATTGACTGCAGCAACTTGCACAACACTTGACTGAACTAACGTCGGAATTTGTCGACTCAGTTCGTTCCACCTTTCATCCACACTACCAAACGAAAAAACCGCAGAGCTCATACCTGCCCCGACTAAAAATTCACTCGGATCGAATGGAGCAAACGGATCTGCGAGCGGAAAAAAGGAACGATTCAAAGACACGGCTTGGCGATTAAGCTGTTCGTCGTATTCCATTTTTTTAGAACTATCAAGCAATACGGCTTGCGCTTGCTTAATTAACTTAGCGACCCGCTGGGCCGATTCTGGGTCGGACTTGGTATCCGATGCGTTCCATGCTGCTATCGCAGTTCGCATGGCCTGTTTGATTTCGTTAGGTCCTGCATTATTTTTCAAATCGAGCAAGCTATAATGATTGAGAGAACCCTCCACCACTCGAACCCCGAGGTGCTTTTCAATTGCTGTCAATAACTCATTCATGACGATCTCGATAGCTGCTTAAGCGAATGGACTGTCTGGCTCTTTCGAAGTCTCAAAACGCCTGGGAACAAAGACAAATCGGGTCAGGAATAGGTGCAATAGCCCAACCCACAATGCCAACAGAAGCGGTGATGCATAGCAAAATAACAGAAAAAATAAATGGGTTGAACGATCCGGTTTGTCCGGCTTGGCCGTTTGGGTTACGCCGAAAAAGTCATTTACGACATTGGAAATTGCAGGAACCCGCGCGGCAAACATGATCAATAGAGAGAACGCCGCAAAGACAATCAATGAAAACATCAGCATCCATAGACTGACCGTTGGACGGTTTGGCTCTGTTTCCGCGAATGGATTGGATTCGCTGGTATTGCTGGACATGGGATGGACCGCGTTGTGACTGCACTGGGAAAACAAAAACAACAAATTGCACCTTTCGGATTATAACTCACAGATGTCCGCAGGGCGACATGCAGATGTTCCCGTATAATGTCCCTCACCTAGAAAGGGCTTGATCCATGCATATGTTGATTCTCATATTGTGTACTTTTTTCTTTGCCTTGGATGCGGTCGCAGTCGATCCGCAAGAGGCCAACGAGACGAAGAAACTAATCCTGCCCGGAGAATCTTTTTTGGTAGCGAAGCGACCCGCATTCCTTTTGTGGCCGGAGGAGTCATTAAGGAAAACGCCGCAACCATGGGTGTTTTATGCTCCGACATTGCCAGGATACCCAGACGAACATGAAAAATGGATGCATCAACAATCCCATCGTTCGTATGTCTGTTTTGAGCAAGGCTAAGCTTCCTGTATTCATCATTCACGGTGATGAGGACAAAGTTGTACCGCTAAAAGAGAACTCGCAAAAACTTTTCGAAAACTATCAAACGGCTGGGGCCGAGGATTCGGTAACGTTGCTCGTCGTGAAGGGGCAAGGGCATAACTTCTGGGAAGGTTTCTTCAGATGCCAAGCGTTGATCGATTTCGTCATCGAACGAGCAAAGGCGGGTGCTTTAGGTCGGAAGTAACCGACCGCTCGAGCGACAGCGTTATGCATTCAAAATTATCCCACAGCGGTATTATGCGGCCTCTTTTACCATCGATGGAACTAAAGAAAGAAGCTCTTCCACCATTTGATTGGAAAGAATCAATTCAAGCGCTTTCAGTGCTCGTGCGCCCAACACACCGTCGAGTGTCCGGTGATCGCAGATTAGTACCACCTCGCATTCGCCATTGGATCCAATTGGACCAAATGCCAAACTAGAGGTAGTGATCAACGGATGATGCGAGTTAAGTGCTCCATGACCTGCCAAGCTTGAAATGCTGAACGTGCCAATGTGTTTGGCACGTTTCCTACCCGACCAATTGGTTAGGCACCACCAAAGGAATCGCCTCACTAATGTCGAACGGCGTTCGAGCATGAGTCCCTCGCGATATACCTCCGCAATGGGGGCATTGCTGAACGAATCAAGTTGTTGCTGCAAAATGATTAAGGGAGTAGACTCCGGATTGTTAAAGCGTCCCCAAATGAGCCGTTCATTGCCGGCGTCATCTTTCCGATGAACGGACAAAGACGCTACGGTATGCGGATGCCGGTACAACTGTTTGTACGGATACTGAACAAACAATTCACGCAGTTCCGGCGTCTGGTTGCAAACGATACCATATGCTCGCGCAAAGAGTGTTGACCAGGCAATCCGGACGGAACATGCCTTGCGAACCCGTGACAGTTCGCCGAGCTGCATTGTACGAACCAATGGGAAACTTGGGACGCGTTGCGAAACGCGAATAATATCGAGAACCGTTTCGCGGTACTTAGGAAATGCGCGTCGGCTGCCCTTGCTTGAACTGGAGGGTTCTATTGATCTCATGTTCATCATTTGAGCTGCGGGCCAGCCGCGTTCCAGAATCACCATTTGCTTATCGGGACTGGCGTGGCTGGATCTTTTGTGATCCATCTTGTTCGAGTGCATCGAGCGCTGCCTTTGTTTCTACCGCCCCGATCCGAGTCTTATTGGTTAAGAAATTGGAGATCTGTGCATCGGTAATCAAAGTCGATAGATGTTTATCCATCGCTATGCGTTGCTTCTTTTCAAGAATATCCTTGTATAGTTCTCCCTTGACCGCATTGAAATCTTGAACAATAGGCGTTGTAAGCCCTTGGCTCTTGAGTATTACATATTGGCCATTGACCTCAATGATCCCTGAAGTGTCGCCTGGCTTTAGGTCGAATGCCGCTTTCTCGAGATTCGGCTGACCGCCGTGCTTTCGGAGTGGCGGTACCTTGCCAAAGTTGCTTTTGGAACTTGGTTCTACCGAATATTGATGGGCGAGTTCGCCGAAAAACCGCTCGGACTTATCGCTTCGCGCGGATTCCCAAACCTCTTGTGCTGTGCGTTGATTGCTTAAAACCACAGCCAAGACTTCAGCGCGTGGTCCGTAGTTCGATTCAAAACCCTTCTTCAGGTCTTCTTCAGTGACCTGTGCTTTGCCCTCCACTAGTTTTTTGAGGGCGACGGTCGGCCAAATAGCGTCGTGAACGTATATTTCAAACGTTACCCCATCCTCCGATAGAACACTCTTCATCCACTCTTGAATGTTGGGGGTTCCGTCTTGGTTGATGAAGCCGAAGTAGTCAGCCGCTCGTATAATCTCCGCATCGATGTCGGCCTGAGTGACTTGCAACTTGGCGTTGATTAATGCTCCTTCGATCAGCTTGCGATTGATTTCGCCTTCCAGTATTTGAACACCATGTCGCTTGACGCATGCCTGGTCAAACCTCTGCAAGGGAATACTTTGGCGATTTACGATGGCTGCAACTCCAGGATACTGTGCTGTCAACTCAGGCTTGCTGTAAACAATCGTTACCTCAGCCTTTTCGCGAAGTGATTTGTAGACAGTTTCTGCCGTTCCACGGAGTTTCTGGTCCTCCAATTCAAGCTTGATTCGATTCTGGATCTCTTGCATCTGTGCGCTGGGTGGATTCGATGGAGGCAGGTGGCGAACGCATTGGAGAATGACACTCATTTCGCCCGCAGGAAATACCTGTGAAACCTGATTGGGTTGCAAGCCAAATGCAATTTTCTCGAGTTCGTCGTCTCCGCTATTGGGACGAATGGGTGGCAAGAGTCCTTCGACACTGGCGCTACTTGGATCTTCGCTATGGTTTTTTGCGAGAGTCTTGAAACTGTCTGGGTTGGCTGTCGCTTCCTTTTGCAACTGGGCCAATTTATTGGCGTCTCGGCAGGCGATCATTCGGACTTGGACCTTCGCGCCAAATTCACTTTGAAACGCGCGGTCGATCTCTTGCGGCGTGATTTGAATTTGACCCTTGGAAAGCCCTCGCAGAGCTAGCATCGGCCAAATAATATCCGATGCATATTGTTCTGGCGCTATGCCTCGCTCATCCTGAATCAGCTTAAGATACATCGGCGTCGATAGCTGAAATTTGCCCGCTGTCCGCGAGATTTCATCATCGACTTCCTTCTGTGTGACCGTAATTTTCTGCGCCTGGCAAGCTTGCAAGATCAGGGTTTTGTTAACAAGATCTTCAAGGATATCGGCACCGAACCGCAGCTTGCATTGGGCTGCGAGTTCATCCAGAGAGATCGGATTACCGTTGACCGTTGCGACAACGCTCGGGCCGAGATTTACATCGTCGGAAACTTTTCTTGTGGAGGAAGCGGTGGTCGCTGGCACCCCTTTTTGGCTCGGCTGCTGCTTACCTTGGGCTCGATCTTGTTGCGCCCAAGCGTCAGCGGTCGCGAAAGACACAACGAGAGGCAAGGCGATAGCAAATTGAAGGGCATCTCGAAGGAGATTTTGGCGGCGATTTTGGTTGGAAGAACGCATTTGTTTTCCTCATGAAAATGCGGGACAATGTTGGGTCGCCCACGATTGATTCTCACCAGCCGATAGCCATCGTGGCCTCGGAACAATTCTGGTTGTAGAGAGCTGCGCAAGTCGGGGAGTATACGAAGTTCGCGGAGTCCAGGTCAAGACGGATCGCGTTAGGGAATGGCCATTTCGCCAAGCTGAATAGCCTTGGCGAATACCTGGATCGGGACGGTCATTCCATACCGTCGATAAATCTTATTTAGCCGATCTCCGTCCAACGGATTTGCATCGATTTGTCGAATACAAATACGTGCAACCTGAGAGGGAAATTTCGACGCAAGCTTGGCGTAGATTTCGGGATCGCGTTCGCCGCTGTCTCCCACTAGAACAAAAGTTCTTCCCGGGAGGCGTTTAATCAAGTTTCGAATCACGCCGCCTTTACTTTTGCGGCGAATAATTTGCCAACGCTTAAAAAGCTCATCTCGCAATCGAAACCACTTGAGATGCATGCTGCCAGGCGGAAAGTGTTCGTCGATTAGGAATTGATTTACCGCGTCGTAGATTTGCCAGGGGCTACTACTGACATAATGAAACAATGCTCCTTGTTCCGCCCACCTTTGATACGTGCTCGCCATTCCCTCGATCGGTTCAAATGGCTCAGCAAAGGTTCTCAGCAACATGCGTCTTCGACTGTTTACCTCAGTAAACTTTATAGTGTCATCGATGTCTGTGACTACGCTAACCCCGTGCCGTTCTGCCAAAAAAACCTGGCTGCTGATTTGTCCGAACCCGATATCCCATTTCTGGAGGCAATCCAAATCCAGACCATCGTTTTTATTTGGGAAAGTACCGTAGGTCCGAAATCTGTGCATCTGTTTTGCAGGAATATCCAGCTTGCAATAAAACAGTCCGCTCGCTTTGGATTTTCGCCGCAAAACGTACTGCTGCCCCGCAAGTTCCACTTGAACACGGGACCCTGCGACGGGAGCGGCAATAAACCCACCCACTCGCTGCCGAAACAAATCCCCCTCAGCGACTTGCGTGGAAACGTTGAGTGCGCGAATCAAACCACGCAACATTAATCGCTTGCTAAATGTGACAGGAGAGGACTGCGAAATCCGACCTTGAATCTGAATACGCCAAAGCGAGCCCTCTGCAATTGAGTAACCAATCGTTGGATACAATCGGACCTCCGGGTCCGATTCATTTCGTATCGCCTGATCAGGGCTCATTCGGATAATTTCAGTTGGTTTTCGCGTTGATCCATCAACGGCCTTGTTGGAATCGCGAATAGGCATGGTTCAATGGCCCGTGGTCAAAACGAGAAGCAGCATCGCCAAATTTTTACTTAACTACTTTCACAGACGTCCTCGTCTCGATCGATTTATAAATAGCTTCAACGGCGAGCAAGTCCTTTAGCCCTTCATCACCAGAAACCTTAGAAGGTTTGTTTTCCAAAATACACTTCGCAAACGCATCCATTTCCGTTGCAAACTGATCTGGCGCATCTAATTCAACTTTCCCCTTGGAGGTTTCCATTCGATTGCCACCATAGCTAAACGCCGGATCCATTCGAACGAAGCCGTTTTCGGTGAAAGCATTGAATCGATTTAATCCGTTGAAGTTGTAGCTGGTACTACAGTAGGCCAAGACTCCGGACGGGAATTGCATAAGCCAAGTTATGGACTCATCGACCTCTGCAAACTTAACAGAATCTGTTTTGGTTTCTTGAGCGGTTATCATAGTTGGCTCCTCACCGGTCAAATAACGGCAAGCCTGGAGAGCATAAACGCCGACGTCCATAAGTGCTCCGCCACCAGCCAATTGCTTGTTAAGTCGCCACTGCTTTGGATCGCCAATCTTGAATGCGAATCCTGCCTCGATCATCTTGATTGCCCCAAGTTCCTTGCTGCGCGACATCTCCATGCACTTCAAATGATGGGGTTCGTATTGACATCGGTATCCGATCGCAAGTTTCCGATTCGCCGCTTGGCAAGCAGAGATCATTTCCCGACAGTCAGCGGCGGAATTCGCCATAGGTTTTTCACACAAAACATGCTTCCCGGCCTTGGCCGCGCGAATCGTGTATTCTGCATGCATGCTGTTTGGAAGAACGATGTAGACCAAGTCTACCGAATCGTCTGATGCTAACTTGTCAAAGCTGTTGTAATTGTAGATATGATCGCGACCAATTCCATATTTTTCCGACCAGCTTTTCTCTTTTTCAGGCGTGCCAGTAACGATCGCTGCAAGCTGGCAGTTGGCTGACTTTTGGAACGCAGGAGCGATCTGGTTGGTGCTCAGGCTGCCAAGTCCTACCAGGGCAACACCGAGCTTTCTGTTCTCCCTGGCCTGCACTGAGGATGAAAAGAAGCCCCCTTGGGCAAGTCCAGCGGCTACCCCTGCTGAAACCGAAGTATTCAAGAAATCGCGACGATTGAAATTTGGTTGATTCATGTTTCTAGCGTTGGTTGAAAGGGTCGGTTTTGGCGGGAATACTACTTTGGATTTGAGCGATCACCCTGATCAAGCCAATCATTCTAGCCGAAAACTAGCCGGTTTTGCCATACAAACCCTACATTGACGTTCCCAACCACACCCGCGACGGAATCTGACCTCGAATATGGATGGAAATCCCTTGAACCCTACTTGAATCCAACTAGCGTGGAATGGGTCAGCGGATTAGCCATCACGAGGTAAAAATATGTTTTCGAAATTGATTTTGTCGTTCACTGCTGTTGTCGCATTAGTTTGCGTTTGCCAATCAGCTCACGCTCAGGATCCGTACGCTTTCCAATTTGGTTATACCTTGGGGAACCAAAATAGTTTCCGAAATCGTCTGCCAACCCCACCCTACTTTTCCGTTTTCCCACCAGTCTACTATGGAAAGCGGTTTGAACGACCCTACGGTGATAGCCCGTACGCGTCATTCCCTCAATTGCGTGGGGCTTCCGATTATCATCCTGTCCCCAAGGAAACGCCATTTCGAACTCGAACGGTGTTGAATCCGCACGTCGACCCATTGCCTGGCTTAAAAGTTCAAGGGGCCAATGCCAGTGTCGAACCTGTCGCAATAGCTGTACCACGTATCGGACGCACGGTAGAAATCATCAATCCATATGCAGCAGATCAAGTTGCGATCCAGGGCCCTTAAGATGCAGCGCCCTTAAACAGCGGCCAGAATTTAGCCGATTGCAGAGCAGCCGATTGCATTACGTTCCTCTACGATTTCCAAACCAATAGATGTGGGAGCGATCGCACAGTCTTAGATCGTGATCTCGACACCATGTTGTCAGCCATGTGGACTGCAATCTTAAGTCTTCGGCCGTTGTTCCGCGCGGCATCAACATGACTCGGTCGCGATCCCACTGGCTCAATTCCTTGAGGTATTCGAGCACTTCTTCGGCGTCGAGAATGGAGCCAACTACAAACTTGAGCTGGTATTCACCTTGTGCCATCAAGCTTTCTACGACATCTGGCCGTTGACGACGCTCTTCATGTTTCTTAACCCACTCTTCCGAAGCGTAACCGATGGGAGTTGAATTAGTCAGCTTCGGACTGATTGACCAAAGATCGCACGGGATGTCTCGATGAATTGTACCTGCCGTTTCAATCGTAATGTGCTTTTGATAATGGTGAAGTGCTTCACAAAGTTCACGAAGCTCCTCAAAAATCATCGGCTCTCCGCCCGTTATAACAACATGTTGAGTAGTCCATTTCGTGGCGGCTGTGACAATGTCATCTACGCTCCATGAGTTCCCCTCGGGTTCCCAAGAGGCATAACGAGTGTCGCAAAACCAGCATCGCAGATTGCAACCGCTCGTGCGAATAAACACGCTGGGGGTCCCTGTGAATCGGCCTTCCCCCTGGACGCTATGAAAAATTTCTGAGATCCGAATCACGCTGGCCTCGAATTCGCGTCGTTTGACCAATCTATCTGCCGTTCCAAACGCAAAATGCACTGTTAATCTAGTGCCGAATCATCAGAATACACAAAAACCGATTCCAAGCGTATCCTGTCTTGCTGTTTCCCCTAGGAGAATTTCCTGTGCCTGGCACACCGTTCCAAGATCAACTTGAGTGTTTCGACAACTCGTTTCCTGACCGAGAGTACAAAATCGAGATCGAATGCCCAGAGTTTACCTCCATGTGCCCGAAAACCGGACAGCCTGACTTTGGCACTCTCATTTTTCGCTATGTACCGGACGCGAAATGTGTTGAACTGAAGAGTCTCAAGTTATATTTGCAAAAATTCCGCAATGAAGGAATCTTTTACGAAAACGTGACCAATCGAATCCTCGATGACTTTGTCACGATCGTAAAACCACGGGCCGTCACGCTTGAAAGCCGCTGGGGCGCACGTGGCGGTATCACCTCTGTCATTACAGTTACGCACGAAAAGGCAAAGTAATATGTCAACCGAAACGCACTCAAACGCCTTAAAACCTGTTTTACTAAGTGGCTTTGCCGACGAGGCAGCAAACCAAAAAACCGCAGAGCAACAATTCTGTGCCTTTGCAGCATTAGGGCTCCGATATTACTCGTTGCGGTTCATTGATGCAGGTGCAGGCATCCAAAATGCAATGCTGCTGGCTCCCGAGTCGATAGATCGCATCTTGGCCTTACAAGCCGAATATGGTCTTCGCGTTTCTTCGCTGGGTTCCCCGATTGGAAAAGTGAAATTGATCGATGTCGAGGATGGAACTTCGAATCGCTATGTTCCCTTCCAAGAATATTTGAAAAAGGACGTGCAACGAGCATGCGATCTGGCTAATACTTTTGGTTGTAAACTCATTCGAGGCTTCTCGTTCTACCATCCGCGTGGAACAGATCCCGAGGGACATCTCAGCCAAGCGATCGATCAGCTTGGGAAAATTGCGCGCTTGTGCGATTCACATGGCCTCACCTTTGGACTCGAGGTCGAAGCCAATTTGATCGGACAGACAGGCAAACTTCTCAAGAAACTTTACGACGGTGTAGCGGATCCCGCCATGCTGCTGATTTTTGACGGAGCCAACCTTGTTTGCCAAGGGATGTCAACCGAACAAGTGTACCAAGAGTACATGGCGATGAAGGAAGGGATGGGATGGCTTCATGTCAAAGATTACCAACGGCCTACGACTCGCTCGACGCACGTGGACGAAGAATCGCTTAAGAACTTCGTGCCAGCCGACCAAGGTGATTCGGGGCACGAGGCCATTTTCCGCGACGTCAAACGCGACTACTCTGCATTGCTGACCAAACTTGCCAAACGCGGGATCCCCGGTTTGTTCCTGGACCTGGAACCGCATGTCAAGGGTGGTGGTCAGTTCGGTGGCTTCAGCGGCCCAGATGGATTCGGCGTTGCTATGCGAGGATTGTGTCGCTTGTTGGACTACGTCGGGTTGGACTATGACCTGCGAACCTTCGCTGACATTAGAAATAGCGTAGAATCCACGAGCAAGGCGAAAGCGGGCGAATAGTAACGGATGAGTTTATCCTCGAATGCAAACACCTGGCGAGACGAGTATCCCTTCGGTTCTCATTTTCTTGAACTTGAGCCAAGTGTCCGCTTGCACTATATCGATGAGGGCCCAAAAAACAATTCTGCCCCAACGATCTTGTGCGTTCACGGCAATCCAACATGGTCCTTTTACTATCGATCGATAGTTTCACGATTTTCCGGTACATATCGAGTCGTTGCCGTCGATCATGTTGGATGCGGACTCAGCGACAAGCCGCAACGATACCGCTATTCGCTGGCTCAGCACACCGCCAACTTGATTCGATTGATCGACGAACTCAACTTGCAACAAGTTACGTTGGTCGTTCACGATTGGGGTGGTGCGATTGGATTAGGAGCGGCTGTCGAACGAACCGATCGATTTCGTAATTTGATGGTACTCAATACTGCAGCATTTCCCCCTACCTATATTCCACGCCGTATCGCTGCGTGTCGAATACCATTTTTTGGCTCATGGGCAATCCGCTACCTAAACGCATTCGCCAGATCGGCGATCATAATGGCAATCGATCGATTGCCGAAACTGAGCAAAAACGCACGCGACGGTTTGCTTGCACCCTACGACTCGCCTCGCAATCGCGTTGCAATCGACGGATTTGTACGCGATATTCCAATGTCGTCAAAACATCCCACTTGGAATGTTCTAATGCAACTGGAACGGGATCTGCCGAAGTTAAGCGAACTGACGATTCGATTTGTATGGGGGATGCGAGACTGGTGTTTTCGACCTGAATGCATGGATCGCATGAATCTCGCTTGGCCCAACGCTACGCGACGCGAGTTGAAGGATGTTGGCCACTATGTCATGGAAGAAGCACCGACTGAGGTTTTGGAGGAGCTCGAAAAGCTCGTCCTCCGGCAGTCGTCGACGTGACTTCTAAACTCGACTCCGTCGGCCTTCGCGTTCAAATTGCCATCGAGACGGAATGTTCGGCGAGGAAAGCGGGCAATGTGCATCCGCAAGCTTCGTTCGAAAACTTGAGCCACCGCCACTTTGTAGTCGCAGCTAAAGCAATTGGCGAAACAATTGACCATTGCATCGGGCAACCCGTTGGTCAAATCGTATTGCAATCGGTTCAAGCAATGATGGATGCCGCCGGTTCAAACACAAGTCTTGGAACGATTCTCCTCATGGCACCTCTCGTGGTGGCAATACATCGCAGTTCCGAAAAGAAGGCCGAAACCGAATCGTTTCACGACTATTTGAACGAGACCTTGTCAACATTAACGCAAAACGATTCTCGCGATATTTACGAAGCGATTCGGATCGCCAAGCCAGGGGGCCTAGGCAATTCACAGACGATGGATGTCCGGGAGTCAGCCCCAGAGAATATCCTCAATGCGATGAAAATCGCATCCGTTTGGGACGACGTCGCTCTTCAATACGTTAGTGATTTTGCGTTAGTGTTTGAGATCTCGCGACGCATTGAAATCAAACAAATGATTGGGTTAACGAAACTGGATTCGATTCGATGTGTGCAGATGGAAGTAATGTCTGAGCGAATGGACAGTCTTATTGCTCGAAAGCAAGGTCGGACCATTGCGAAACAAGTGCAAACACTGGCTGGCAAAGTGATTTCAACGGGACCGTTTGGAAGTGAAGAGTACGAAGCGTCATGGCAAAGTTTCGATGCGTATTTGCGAGACGCCGAGCATCGGGGCAATCCAGGAACGATCGCCGACTTAATCGCAGCCGCACTTTTTTAGATTGGTTTTACGTGGCCTGATGTGGCTTTATGTGGCCGATCGCTCCGCGATCGTCTTCGTCGTCCGCATACTGAACGATCGCGGAGCGATCGGCCACATTGGGCTAAGAATCATGACGGCGATAATAATATTCCCCGGCAGGCATTTGTGCTTTACGGGGATTATTGGCGATGTATTCCCGAAGGTATTCATACTGCTTCTCAGTCCGGACAAGATGATCGAAAGGCTCTTCTTGCCAAAAACTACCTTTGGTCCCCATCGCCAAATTAATGTGGCGAGCCGTCCAATGCAACCACGAATCAAATTGCTTTTGCATCGATTCGCCATCGTAAAAAGCCCCAAGCAAATGAATGTGATTTGGCATGATGATAAAATCGCCCATGTTGTATCGATCACCATCAAAATGCATCAAAGCTTTGGCAACCATGTCCGCCAGGTCGCGCTTTCGCAGTAGACACAATCCCATTCCAGAATCCAAATAATCCTCTCGCGTTCGTTGGAAATGCCTTTTGAAAAGCTGACGTTCCTTGGTGGGAATCTTCGAAAGTGAATCCTTCCAGTTTGCAACAAAAGGAAATCCACGTTTTTCGAACCACTCCCGCTTCTCGGTCTGCCACCTTTCAAGCACTTCTTTGGGTATAGAATCCAATGTCCGCATGGTCACAAAAACGATCGCTCCTGATTGAGCCCAATGCGGAAGAAAATGCTCTGACTTTACGAGTTCGGCTTCCGGGTCAAAGAGCTCGCCAATCATCGTCTGGCTCCTAATGTGGCCGATCGCTCCGCGATCGTTGACTTAATTGACTTGAAACTGCAATAGTGTTCTCTATATTCCTTTTGCACGCATGAAACCAATTATTCCTTTTGCACGCATGAAACCAATTTTGCAATAAAGCGATTCGCTTTAAAATTTTCGCGTATACGACGATCGCGGAGCGATCGGCCACAATCAGCCACAATGGGGCACTCCTAAGGAAGCACGCTGATGCGGACGTTCGTCGGATGTTTTGCGGAACGCAGAATACGGTGTGTCGCCTTTTGAAAGTCCTCGGGTTTGGCAAGAAAAATGTTCTCGACGAATTTCTGAGGATTGCGATCAATCAATGGGAACCAAGTGCTCTGAATTTGAATCATGATCCGGTGTCCCTTCTTGAAACGATGGAGTACGTCGAGCAATTCCAAGTGCACCTTGGCCGCAACGCCGACTTCAAATGGTGCCGGGTGCTCAAACGAATCTCGAAAACGGCCACGTATCACTTCGCTCCGAATCATCATTTGATAGTTTGGTAGCGTTACCCCGTTTATTCCATCCGGTTGAACGTCGATCAGCTTCACGATGAAATCGGCATCGGTTCCCGTTGTTGTTACCCACAAATCGACATCGAGCGGACCGGCAGCGACCAAATCGGCCTCAAGAACTTCGGTTTGATAGACCATGACGTCTGGCCTGCGTGCCGCAAAACGCTGGTCTTCCGTCATATACTCCACGGTCATTCGTGGAGTAATCGTTTCTGTGTATGGCACTGGCTTGGCCGGGTCGCTAACAAACTCGTCATACGCGTCCTTGGATGTATCGATCGGTGGCTCGAAGGACAATGCACCGTGTTCCTTGACGTAAAGCGTCTTGGCAGAAACCTCGCGAGGAGGCCAATGATCGAAAGTTCGCCAAGTGTTCGAGCCAGTTTCAAATACGGTCGCTTCGGCAGGTGCGGAATGCTCCGCGTCCTTTAAGTACTTTTCAAAAAACGGAAACTCGATTTCTGCTCGGTAAAAGGCAGCGGTCTTGGATCCGAAAGGAACCGCACCTAATTTGTCGCCGTCCCCGGAAGCCCAGCCCCCGTGAATCCAAGGTCCTACTACGAGCACGTTGTTTGCTGTCGGGTTCTGACGTTCAATCGTTTGATAGGTCTTGAACGAACCGTATAGATCTTCGGCATCGTACCAACCGGTAACGACCATTACCGCTGGTGCAACCTTTTTCAAGTGAGGTAAAATCTCTCGCTTCTTCCAAAACTCATCGCGATTGGGGTGAGCCATCATCTCGGTCCAAAATGGCACTTTGCCCTTCAGATGGCGTCGATTGATTTCTTCGATGGTTTTAGCGTCGAGAAACAATTGATATCCATCGATCGATGGCAATACTTCGGGCGTTGAACTTTCCTTCGTTGGCCCTGATCGCTCGTGGGCATTATTATTCAGCCAACGATAGGCGTGCGCCAAGAAGAATGCCCCGTTGTGTAGGAAATCGTCGAAGTACCAATCGCCTACGGGAGCTTGAGGCGAGACGGCTCGTAAAGCTGGGTGGGCATCGATCATGCCAGCCGACGCGTAAAAGCCAGGATACGAAATCCCAAACATGCCAACACGCCCGTTATGGTTCGCAATGTTCTTGAGCAACCAATCGATCGTGTCAGATGCATCCGAGCTCTCGTCGAAATCGGTAGGGGACTTTTTGTTCGCGATGTGCGGCGTGACTTGCTGAAAAGTCCCCTCGGAAAGAAACCTACCGCGGACGTCCTGGTTGATGAAGATGTAACCGGCCTTCATGAAGTGTTCACTAGGACCAAGCGACGTTGGGTAAGCGTCTGCACCATACGGAGCACAAGAATAGGGCGTTCGCTTCATTAAGATTGGATAGCTGCGCGTCGTGTCCTTTGGGCTAAACACGGTCGTGTGTAGCTTGCTCCCATCCCGCATTGGGATCATGTGTTCGCTCTTCTGATATCGCAATCGAATCGTACTCTCCGGACTGATTGCTTCCTGAGCAGTAGCAAGTCCGTTAGGAAAATAAGGCGA
>JAYVPE010000532.1:0-3916 GCA_043757575.1 Pirellula sp. | reverse complement strand
CGTTGTAGCCGATGATTTGGCCATCGCGGATGACCGCGATATAACCTAAACAATTGGTGTAAACATCTGTACAGTTATCGTCCGGCAAAGCGATCGCCGTCTTAAATTTGCGAGGCAAATAGGTTTTGCCATAGATTGGCTCGTAAACTTCATCGCTTCCGCCCTCGAGCGTTTCTTCGCCCGAGTCAGGATCCTTGAGCCATAGTTCATAGTAGGCTTTCGTGCTCGGAGCCAAGTGCATGGCCAAATCGTAAGCGAGCTTTTGAATGACTGGTCGTATGTTGTCCTTGTAGGGAGCAGGGCAAGCCATCACGTTTCGATTGACGTCTCCGCATGCGGACAAGGTACTTAATTGGACGTCGTTGATGCGACGAATGCACTGGCGTAAATCGGATTTGAGGATTCCGTGAAGTTGAAGGCCTTGCCGTGTTGTGACTTTGAGCGTTGTATTGCCGATTTCATCGCACAAATCCAGATGCGCGATCAATTGCGAACTAGTCATGATACCTGCTGGGATTCGGCTACGAACCATGAAGCTATAAGCCTTTTCTGATTTGCCGCTTTCCGTCGCGGCGCCCCTGGCTTCTCGGTCGTCTTGTTGGTAAGTTCCGTGGAACTTCAAAAGTTGGATATCATCCTTACCAAAATGGTCTGTTGCTGCGGCGAGTTCCTCGCCAATGGTTCCGCGGAGATAGTTACTAGCCGTCTTCATCCCTTCGACGGGACTGAGCTTTTCTTCGACTGTATTTTCGTTGTCTGCCATTTAGGAAGGGTTTTCTAACGGTTGAGCTTGATTGGTGGCGAATGTCGACCAGGCGGCTCGACGAACCACCGAACGAAATAATATAACAAATGAGGATTTTGCCGATATCCCGAAACTCTGAACACTTACAACGCTGCAGTGTCGGAAATTCTTTTAATTAGCCATACTACGAACCTAAAGTGTTTTTCCGCATGGCTAACATCCAATGCCCGATAGCATCAACCCTTTCTAGTAACAATTCTAATGACTGCTCGCATTTTAGATGGCAAATCGATAGCCCTGCAAATTCGAAAAGAAATTGCGATCGAAGTGGCTGCTTTGATGGAGAAACGCGGCATTCAGCCCTGTTTGGCGGCTGTTTTAGTGGGTGACGACGCCGCGAGCCAAGTCTACGTCCGGAACAAGGAAATCGCGTGTGAGAAAGCTGGTATTCAAAGCCGCCTTTTTCGATTGCCAGGAGGCACGTCAACAAGCGAACTACTGGAGCTTCTGTCGCATCTCAATAACGACGTAAAGATACATGGGATTTTGGTCCAATTGCCTTTGCCAAAGCAGATCAACGAGCGGCAAGTACTCGATGCGGTATCACCGGCTAAAGATGTGGATGCGTTTGCTCCTGAAAATGTCGGACTCATATCGCAAGGCCGCCCCCGTTTTTTGCCTTGTACCCCGCATGGCGTTATTCAGTTGCTCGGACGTTGCGAAATTGAGATCGCAGGCAAAGAAGTGGTTGTCGTTGGGAGAAGTGACATTGTAGGGAAGCCGCTCGTGTCAATGTTTCTTCAAAAATCCGGACCACTCGGGCCCACTAACGCCAATTCAACTGTGACATGCTGCCACAGCCAATCTATAGACTTAACAAAAATCACGCAGCGAGCTGACATTCTCGTGGTTGCAATTGGCAAGCCTAACTTCATCACGTCCGAAATGGTTCGGCCTGGCGCAGTGGTAATCGATGTCGGCATCAATAGGCTAGGGGACAAGATCGTGGGTGACGTCGATTTTGAATCTGTCTCAAAAATAGCCGGAGCTATCACACCGGTGCCAGGCGGAATTGGCCCGTTGACCATAGCAATGCTATTGCGAAATACATTAGCGGCCGCAGCTAACTCTCATGGCTTCAAATGCTGATGAAAGTACTCCCAGCGCAGAGAACTGTAAGTGCTGCCCACACCGTGTTGGAATTCGGGATAGATCATCATTTGAAATCTCTTGTCCGCATCGTTCAATGCTTTCGAAAGCTGCCAAGTGTTGGCTGGATGCACGTTATCATCTATGAGCCCGTGCACAAGCAACAACTTCCCTTTTAATTTATCAGCCATCTTATTGCACGATCCTGCGTCGTAGCCTTCTGCATTCTCCGCTGGTGTTTGCATATAACGCTCGGTGTAGATCGTGTCGTAGTTTCGAAAGTCCGTCACTGGAGCCCCGGAAACGGCGACGTGGAAGATATCGGGATAACGCAAAAGAGCGAGAGCCGACATGTAACCGCCATACGAATGTCCAAAAATTCCTACCCGACCACCATCCACATAAGCACGTTGGCGTAAATATTTGACTCCTGCCGCCTGGTCGTCTAAATCCGGTCCACCGAGCTTCAAATAGGTATCACTTTCGAACGCCTTTCCACGTCCGGTGGTGCCGCGATTGCCAATCTTAGCAACCAAATATCCCAACTCGCAAATTGGATTCGAAGCGGAATAACGCGTTGAGATACCAACGCTCTCTGGGCCACCATACACGTCCACCAAAAGTGGGTATTTGCGAGACGCATCAAAGTTAGATGGCTTGTGCAGAGTGCCATAGATGGTTGTCTTTCCATCGTCCGAAAGGAACGAAAAAAGTTCGGCCGGCGATAACTTGACTTTTTCGGCACTGGCTCGATCGCCCAATGCTAAAACGGCAACTTCCTTGCCTTCTTCATTATAAATTACCGTGCTTGGAGGCGTGTCCAGTTGTTCACGACTAGCGATGACAAATCGATGATCCGGGGAAATATCGAACGATGTGTGATTTAACGGGGACGATGTCAATCGAACAGGCTGAGTTCCATCGAGCTTGACACGATGAAGTTGCGCATTGTACGGGATAGCGTCACTATAGGCAGTGTAGTAAACAAAACCTGATTTCTCGTCGATTTTGTTGATCGTACTGCAGGCGTATTTGCCTACGGGCGATAGGGAATTGAGCAATCGACCATCGATATGTCTCAACTGAAAATGCTTCCATCCATTGGCTTCTGACCCCCAGACAAATCGCTTGTTGTCGTCGAGAAATCGAATAAGGGGACTGTTTTCTTGCCAAGTCGATTGACGTTCGGTTACGACCGTACGCACGGCAAGAGTGTTTGCGTCGATAGCAAGAACGTTCAGGACGTCCTGCCGACGATTCGTTCGGTTGACCAGTAGTTCACTTCCTTCGGGCGAGAACCGAATGGAATACAAATACTGTGTTGTGTCTCCGTCGATCGCAACCTTTTTGGCGCTCTTACTTGTCAGGTCGTAAATCCAAATCGAAACTTTTGGATTCGAATCTCCGGCTTTGGGATAACGTACAGATTGCAATTTGGTGTAGTTGGCAGTGTTGTCCAACGTTAAGTGGTAATCCAACATCTCGCGCTCATCGACTTCATAGTATGCAAGTTTCGAGCTATCGGGCGACCACCACATTGCATCGCTTTGCTTGAGTTCTTCTCCGTAGACCCAGCAGCCAGTTCCAAACCTCAAGCGATCAACGCCCTCCTCGGTTACTTGAATCTTTTCCGCGTCTGATGTGGTTGGTACAAGCGTGATGTTAAAGTCACTGTAGACTGCCTTCCAATTGCCATCGGGTGCAATTGCGACGGACCGCTGTTGAGCTCGCCCCACGGGCGGTTGGTTACTTCGACGTTGGCCCACTCGGCCTTCGGATGCCTCGGGCTTGGCTGTCGTAGCGGCATCTGAAATCACGAAGTGTTTAAGATCTATCGATTTGCGTTTGCCTGCAACCGTGTATTGGGCTGAACCGCCGTCATCGGACCATTGGATCTGTTCCACTCGGCCACCCCCTGCCAAATCGGCTCGGAGGGCCGAAATCTCTTGATACTTTTCATAGCCCGGTAATTCTTTGAACGTAGGTTGTGCATTGAGATATGCGATCGGTGACAACGTTACC
>JAYVPE010000531.1:0-3917 GCA_043757575.1 Pirellula sp. | reverse complement strand
CCGTGTCGGTCTACAAGCCGTGTGATCATCATTTCTAACGTGATTCCATGCAACGGATCGCGAGAAGGGACTTTTGAACTCGGAAATTCTGACGGTGGATCGGATCCTTCACTCATCCCTAGTGCACCCGCTGGCCGGGCACAGCACCCGTGTCAATGCCGAGCAAGAAGACTTCTGTGCCGCCTGGGCCTGCAGCAGTCACCATTCCTTCGCTCAATCCAAACTTCATTTGCCGTGGTTGCAAATTCGCCACGATGACAACCAGTCTCCCTTGCAATTGTTCCAACGTATAGGCCGCCTTGATTCCTGCAAACAAGGTACGTCGATTGTCGCCGCCAAGACATACGGTCAGTTTCACAAGCTTCTTTGCTTCAGGAACTTCTTCGGCTTTAATGATTCGAGCTACTCGCAGGTCGACTTTGGTAAAGTCATCAATCGTACAGGTTGGAGCCAACGGCTCTTGAAGCAATGCGTCACCGGAGTCCGCGGTCGATGCGGTTTCGGGCGTGGCAGCGGTTTCGGGCGTGGCAGCAAGAGGTTCTTTGCTATCGTCAATCATGGCTTGGACTTTCTCGGGTGCAATACGTTGTAACAGGTGCTCAAATTTAGAAACAGCAGTTCCAATCAGGGGTATTTGGCTGTCGTTCCAATGACAAATCTCGAAATGCAAAAGTTCTCCGCATTGCTGAGCAAGTCGAGGCAATACGGGAGCAAGATAAACGCACAGTTGTCGGAAGAGGTTCAAAACAATCGTGCAGACTTCTTGCAAACGAACTTGTTGGGTTGGGTCTTTTTTCAGTGTCCATGGAGCTGAATTCTCGACGAACGCATTGGCTTGGTCCGCCAGTTCCATAATCAATCGCATTGCTCGAGAGTAGTCGAGCTGCTCGTATGCTTGAGCGATTCGCTCTCCCATGGCAGCTCCAGCAGCGAACAATCCGCCGTCGTGTGGGTACTCAACCGAGAGCCCCAATGGTTCGGCAAATCTTGCCGTTCGACTAGCTAGATTGATTACCTTGCCTACCAAATCGGAATCGATCTTGTTGATGAACTCGGTCAGATTCATGTCGATATCATCAAGCTTAGGTCCAAGCTTCGAGGCATAATAGTATCGAAGATAAGCGGGGTCGAGATGCTTAAGATAAGTGCTCGCTTGAAATTGAGTGCCACCTCTCTTCGACATCTTTTCACCGTTCACGGTCAAGAACCCGTGAATGTGCACAAATTTAGGAAGTGAATAGCCCGCGGCTTTGAGTACACCAGGCCAAAACAAAGTGTGAAAGTAAGTGATGTCTTTGCCGATAAAGTGATGAATCTCAGTGTCGTCGCTGCGCCACCAGTCGGCAAGTGATTCGTTGTTCAGCTTGCACCATTGCCAGGTCGAAGCGATGTATCCGATTGGTGCATCGAACCAAACATACCAAAAATTATTAGGGCTATCCGGAATTTCGAATCCAAAATAGGGAGCCGGTCGAGAAACGTCCCAATCACGAAGTGGGTTACCGAGAAAATGCCCTTTAAGGTAGTTAGCGACTTCGGATTGCAGGTGTTCGCCGGATTGTGTCCATTGCTCTAGAAACGCGTGTTGCTTTTCCAACTGAACAAACAGATGACTTGCGGATTTCGTGACCGGCGTCGCTCCGCTGAGAGTACTGACAGGATCGATCAGATCCGTCGGAGCGTAAGTTGCGGAGCATTTGCTACAGTTGTCCCCAAATTGCTCTTCGGCTTTACAGTTTGGGCACGTCCCTTTTACAAAGCGATCGGCAAGAAAGGTTCCAGCAACGGGATCGAAGAGTTGTTCGACGTCCCGCTCCGCGATCAAGTCAGCAGCGCGTAACGATTGCCAAAACTCTTTGCAAAGGTCGAAGTTTTCGGAGGAATTGGTACTGCCGTAATGATCGAAAGCGACACCAAAACCGGCGAAGTCACGTTCGTGGGCCGCTTGCATATCGGCGATCAACTCGGACTCGCCCCTTCCCTCTTGCCGAGCACGAATCATGATCGCAGTACCATGCGTATCGTCGGCACAAACAAAAAGGCATTTGTTGCCACGCATCTTTTGGAAGCGGACCCAAATGTCGGTTTGAATGTATTCGACCAAATGCCCTAAATGGATATGGCCATTTGCATAGGGAAGCGCCGCGGTCACCAAGAGTTTTCTATCGGTCATTTCAATATTGAGTAAGCGTTCAAAACCAATGTGCAGGCAACGGAAAGAGTTCGATTTGGCATGCCATCGGAAAATGTTCGGGGATTGTACACCTAATTTGACCAATCCAAAATAACTTTTCCAGATTGCCCTTTTTGCATTACCTCGAATCCTTTTTCGAAATCAGAGTAGTGAAATCGGTGAGTAATCACCTGGGAAATATCCAGACCGCTTTCGAGCAATACCGACATCTTGTACCAGGTTTCGTACATTTCACGGCCATAGATTCCGCGAATGGTCAACATGTTAAAAACGACCAGATTCCAATCGATGGCGATCGGTTCCGATGGGATTCCTAGCATGGCAATTTTGCCACCATGGCACA
This sequence comes from Pirellula sp., assembly GCA_043757575.1. Taxonomy (GTDB): domain Bacteria; phylum Planctomycetota; class Planctomycetia; order Pirellulales; family Pirellulaceae; genus JBKCUI01. The sequence continues at coordinate 1,380 of JAYVPE010000531.1, read as the reverse complement.
TGTTTTCGAGCATGGTTCGCAGTGCGGACGGTGCTCCCGACATTTCCAAACCGACATCAAACCCCTCGCGCATTCCAAGTTCTTCTTGGACTTCCGAAATGGTTCGATTCCGTGCGTCGATAGCCAAGGTTGCTCCCATCCGTTTAGCAAGATCGAGGCGGAATGGGTTTACATCCGAAACAACCACGTGTCGAGCTCCAGCATGTCTCACAATGGCAGTTGCCATCAAGCCGATTGGGCCAGCACCGGTAATCAGTATATCCTCGCCCAGGCAATCGAAACTGAGTGCTGTGTGTACGGCATTGCCGAGTGGATCGAAGATCGCCGCGATTTCATGATCGATTGTCGGACCATGGTGCCAGACGTTTGTCATTGGAAGTGCAATGTACTCCGCGAACGCTCCTGTCCGATTGACCCCAACTCCTTGTGTGTCTTTGCAAAGGTGCCTGCGACCAGCCAAGCAATTGCGGCAACGGCCACACACCACGTGCCCCTCGCCAGAAACGATTTCGCCGGGAAAAAAATCCGTTACATTCGATCCCACTTCGACGATCTCGCCAACGAATTCGTGACCAATAACCATGGGAACAGGAATTGTTTTTTGAGCCCAAGCGTCCCAATTGTAAATATGCAAGTCCGTGCCGCAAATTCCAGTTTTTTCAACGCGGATCAAACAATCGTTGATCCCAATTTTCGGAAACGGAACGTCTTGAAGTTCGAGTCCAACGACTCTTTTTGCTTTTACTAGGGCTTTCATTGTTGCTCATTGGTTTGGTCGTGCCATGGATCAAAGAGTAGCCTACCTGTACGAAAGCGTCTGAAACAGTCCTTAATTTTACTGACTCGTGAAACTAGTACCGCACCCTTGTACTTTTACGGAAAAAACATTACTTTCGACGTTTTGAACAAGAAGTCTTGTTTATACCGCTGAGCCATCGCGTTCCCGCTTCCCATGAGCCAGTTTCTTTTTCACTACGTCCGGCTTGAGCCCCCAACTTGGGTATTCTTGTCCACACTCTTGGTTGTCGGCCTTTTCCTGATGTTTCACAGGTTTTGGTCCCTTCGCAATCTAGATATTTTGCTAGTGCTCGCATTTGCGCCCGGAATGATGTTGGTCTATGAGGGCCGACAAAAGGCCTTTCGAATCGCAACCCCGGAAGTTGCTTTACTTCAGAATGGACCTGAGGCTGGGCCCGCAATCAACGTAGAATCAACGGCTTCGATTCTCATCGATGCTTCCTGGCCTCCTGAAAAGCTACTTTATTGGGGTTTCGTTTGGCTTTTAATCTGCGCGGGCTTGACCGTGATCCGAATGCTTTTGGATACAACCATCGTTCGCAGACCACTCTTGGATCCGAACCTGAGCAGTGGTGGCATGCT
>JAYVPE010000530.1:0-14776 GCA_043757575.1 Pirellula sp. | reverse complement strand
CGGCGAAGCAATTTTCCAAAGCTGCAAGATCGACTTTTCTGGCCTGAGGGGGAAATTCCGGTAATACGACATGGGAAAGCGAAGGAAACTGCATGGATTTGGAAAGAGCTTTCTTCGGGGTCGATTTATCTGAATACGCAAGATTTAGGCACCAAGGCAACGCCCGCCGGGACCCTACTGAAGGAGACTTACACAAACCTCCCCACTCAACCAAAATGAATCATCTGAACTAGGGCACATTCGGCAACCCGGAGCAAAACTCGGACAACGCCCGCTGGAAAACCCCGCTCCGCAACGTCCGATAATGTTTCTTATGTTCGGTTCTATGGCGATTTTCGCCTGGGTTTTTGCGGTTTTACGGTTTTCGAGCGTTCCCGCTGACAGGCCAACAACCTATCCCGTCACGACTGCTCCCCGAACCTCCGTGGTTCCGTCCTCCATCCGCTCCAAATAAGTTCCCATCTGGCGGAATTTGTCATAGCGGTCGGTAGCTAGGCTGTCTGGGCTGACTTTGACGAGCAGGTCGAGCGTTTTGGTCAAGTAAGCTTTGAGCCGTGCCGCCATCTGACGGGGATCCCGATGGGCACCTCCCAAAGGTTCTTCGATTACATCGTCGATAACGCCTAACTTCGAAAGATGCGATGAAGTAAACCTTAACGCATCCGCAGCGTTGGACGCAAATTGATGGCTCTTCCAAAGAATCCCAGCACAACCTTCTGGGCTAATCACGGAATAGTAAGAGTATTGGAGCATGGCAATTCGGTTGCCAACTCCGATCCCCAGCGCTCCGCCAGATCCTCCCTCGCCGATCACGACGCAAATAATCGGAGTTTTTAGCTGGCTCATCAGGAACATACTCTCTGCAATCACTTGTGCTTGGCCACGTTCCTCAGCCCCAATTCCCGGATACGCACCTGGCGTATCGATAAAGCAAATAATCGGCAATCGGTATTTTTCAGCCAATTTCATCTTGGACATCGATTTTCGATAGCCCTCAGGGTGAGCGCAACCAAAATGACAGGCTGCCCGTTCTTTGTAAGTTCGTCCCTTTTGATGGCCAACGACCAACACTTTGTGGCGGCCCAATTTCGCGAAACCAGTTAGCATGGCTCGATCGTCGCCGAAGAATTTGTCCCCATGTAACTCAATGAATTCATCGAAGGCAAGGTTCAGGTAGTCTTTTGTATACGGCCTGTCTTTGTGTCGGGAAACTTGAACGATCTGCCACGGCGTCAGGTTGGCGTAAATTCCGCGAGTTGTTTCCGTCCACCTGCGACGAAGCTGCCGGATTTGCTCCTGTTCAGCTTCGGTGTGGCTATCGTTTTTTTCAAATGTTCGCAGCTGGATCTCTATGTCCATTATCGGCTGCTCGAACTCAAATCCTGGCGCGGTCGTTTCCATGGTTTTCGTAGCTGTTTAGCTAGTAATTAGTGTTTGGTGAATGAGCGTCAAGATGGATTGTCCATTCGACCGCCGGTTGGGAAGTCGTCGAAGATCGAGACGTCTGGAATTCGTGGTGGCTTCTTGAAAATAGGAGTCGCACGGACTAGCTTCAGGACGTCCCACATATTCTGCGGACGATCTTTCTGTCTTTTTGCTAGCAATTGTTTGATGAGGTTGTTGAACTCAGGTGTAATGTTATCGTTGACAACTAAAGCCGAAGGCGGCGTTGCTGACAAATGCTTGCTAAGCAATTCGTTAGGAGTGCTGCCCGTGTAAGGAGCCTTCCCGACACAGAGTTCGTAAATCATGCAACCCATGGAATAAATGTCGCTGCGTTGATCCATGTTTTGGCCACGAATCTGCTCGGGGGACATGTACGAACGCGTACCTTCGACTTTGTTTCCCGAACCGAAGAGCTTTCCCAGTCCCGTTTTCATTTTCTTCGAAATGGTAAAGTCGATGAGCTTAACTTCAAAGTCACGGCTTAGCAGCAAATTGTCTGGCTTGATATCGCAATGGACATAGCCTTTCGAATGAAAGTAATACAACGCCTCACATGACTGCTCAATGATGCTAGATAGCTTGTAAGCGATAGGATCGGGACCTCGGCGGAGTGCTTGCTTTAGATTGATTTCGCTAAAAAGTTCAAGAACGATGAATGGGGTTTCCGCGTCGGTTCGGTACTCAATGAGCTTGATAATATTTTTATGGTGGAGCGTTTTGGCGATTTCGTATTCATGCTTGAGGAATCCGATTTCAACTTTGTTTCCTCGTTGTTCAGGTCGCAAGACTTTCAGGGCATAACGTTTTTCACCGTCATCCCGAATGGCTTCCCAGACTTGACAGGTGCTGCCGAGACGAATCATACGCGTCAGGCGGTAGGGGCCTAGGAAGTCTCGAACTTTGACCATGGGAAGATTTCGTTATGGAATAATTAGGATGTAAATGGCTTGGCGGCCCCCCTGCCCTACTCCGCTTTGTTTTGTCGGAATGCAGTTTTTGTCGATTTCGACCAACAGAATCGCTAAACAGGAACGCCTAAACCGACACTACTATAAGCAAATTCGGTACGACCCGAAAGGTTTAACACGTTTAACCGATCGAGGCCCTAAAGCCTCGATCGCTGGCGTCGCGAAAACAGCCCGACTTCGTCAAGCGGTACTTGAGCGGTGATTCGGGTGTCTGATCCGCCAGCCGCTGCGCGGGTTAAACGAGTCGCAAGATGTTCTAATGTTTAACCGATCGAGGCCCTAAAGCCTCGATCGCTGGCGTCGGGCAAACAGTCCGACTTCGTCAAGCGGTACTTGAGCGGTGAATCGGGTGTCTGATCCGCCAGCCGCTGCGCGGGTTAAACGAGTCGCAAGATGTTCTTATGTTTAACCGATCGAGGCCCTAAAGCCTCGATCGCTGGCGTCGGGAAAACAGTCCGACTTCGTCAAGCGGTACTTGAGCGGTGATTCGGGTGTCTGGTCCTGCCAGCCGCTGCGCGGGTTAAACGAGTCGCAAGATGTTCTAATGTTTAACCGATCGAGGCCCTAAAGCCTCGATCGCTGGCGTCGGGAAAACAGTCCGACTTCGTCAAGCGGTACTTGAGCGGTGAATCGGGTGTCTGATCCTGCCAGCCGCTGCGCGGGTTAAACGAGTCGCAAGATGTGTCAGTCCCGGTAGGATACGATGTTGGATTCGACACCTCTGAATGGCACAACAAACGGCCAGACTTGTGGTTTACGACCCTCCTCGATCGGATTCTGGACTACATATGCGATTGCAGACTCAATCGCCTCGCCTTTGTCTAAAAAGACGATCCATCGACCTTCTGCCCAAACGCTATTCTTCGAGGAGCAACCTACGGGTGATATTCCTAAGCTGACAATTCTTTCGTGGCAATAATCCTTGAGCTCATCGACGAGAAGTTCTGCTTTGCGTCCGCATCTTGCGAATACTAAATGTACATGACACGCAAGGATCGCGGCTGCCCAAACTTGTAGCCGGCGCTCTGTAACGAACTGCTCAAAAGCAATAGCAATCTCCTTCAATTGCGCTTCGTTGAACACGACCGCTTCTCGAAGCAACTGCGATTGAATCACCGTATATTTGCGTTGCTCGTGCGACGGTAGATCGTCATATTTTATTCGCCTGGAAGGGTCGGCACGCCCGCCATGCTGATACATTTTGCGACTGCCAACAAACCTGGAAGCAGAGCCACGCGGGTCATTGGGTAGCCATGATCCGTATGTGCCAAAAGTAGCGTGGTAGGCGTGGATCATGCGTTGGTTCCTTTGCCGGAAAGGTTAAGAAATTGGCTCCTAGACATGGATCGATTGTATCGAAGGCAGCCAGCCGCTGCGCGGGTTAAACGAGTCGCAAGATGTTCTAATGTTTAACCGATCGAGGCCCTAAAGCCTCGATCGCTGGCGCTTGATCACGGCAACGACAAAATATAAGCGATCAAATCAGACATGCCTTGCTGGTCAATTTGGCTTTCTAGTCCTTCTGGCATCAGCGACAACTTCGATGACTTCATCTCAGCAATATCGGTTCTCGCTACCGTTTCCGATACATTCTCCCCTTTAAGCAGCGTCACGCTCGTTTCCGATTCGTTGGAAATCATACCCGTTACGATGCGATCGTCGTTTGTCAAAACCGTGTAATTGACATACTGCGGATTCACTTCACGATTCGGCTCAATGACGTTTTGCAGGATTGCTTCGGCACCCCGAAACTTATAGGCAGCAATGTTCGGAGCCAACTCGTATCCGACACTCTCAAGCCGATGGCAGGCTGAGCAGGACTTGGTAAAAATCTGTTTGCCTCGGACTTTGTCGCCAACCATGGATATCGAGGCCTGATAGCTTTTAAGGACTTCTTGCCTGTTGCCGATATTCGACGATTTCATTGCTAGTGCTACCAATTGCTTGATTTTCGGATCTTTGTGGTTTCGCAAGTTGGCAAGCCGTGCAGGATCAAGATCGGTCAATGCGAACCCCCCCTGCCCTGCCCTCTCCAGCATTGCCTCAATCCATGAAGTTCGAGAAAGAATCACATCCGAAGCCGATAATCGCAATCGAGGGCTTAGACTCGGCCATGCGACAAAAATTCGCTTTGCAACTTCAAGCGATTGGTATTGCATTAGTGTACGAGTAGCCGCTTCCTGAACTGGCTGCGGCACGCGTTGGTCGAGCATGCCGGCAAGCATAGAGATATCATCGTCCAATTGTTCCCATCGCAACAATTCAATGGATTCGATCTTTTGTTCGAGTGTGGCGGTTTTGTCCAAGCATCGAGCTCTCGCTTCGCGGACAAGCTTGGTCCGTTCCAGACTCAGCTTGGGCAATCTTGCAAAAGTCTTTTCACGCAACAGAGCATCGTTGAACCGGCTTTGCAATGCGTTGATCAAGCCGATGCATAGCTGACGCGTCTGTTCGCTGCTCGGCATATTGCCGATTTGTTTATCCAATAGCTCAAGCTGATCTAAAGTTGACTGTGTACCTGCGAGCTTTGCGACGGATTGCCAAACAGAGCTCAGTTTACCCCCCTGCCCTGCCCCGAGTAACTCAAGCGCAGCAATGGCATTCGTTCCGATCGCGTTGAGGCTCGATGCATTCAGCCATTTATCCTCTCGTGACAAAGCGATTAGCCGAATCGCAATCTCAATTCTATCTTTTTCTTTAAGGCTCATGCGACTCAGCGATAGTCCCAACTGCAACCGTACTTTCGGATCAGGATCATTTCCTAACGCAAGGAGTTTTTCTATTATTGGAGGTGAGTCAAGCGTTGCATCTTCGCTCCATCGAATCGCCCATTCGCGTACGCGTGGGTGCAGGTCGTCAAGTGCATTCACAGCGGCCCCCTGCCCTGCCCCGATGCTGGCAAGTACCCCCAAAGCATGGATTCGGGCAAGCGGAGACGATGACGACTTTGCAAATCGAGAAAGTTCTTCCGCCGCTTTGCGTACTACTTCTGTGTTGCCGTAAACGGCGAGGCGTTCGTAGAGAAGCCGCGATGCGGTATCTCGATGCCAACCATTTGTATGCTCTAGTAGTGCGATCAATTCTTGTATTGGTGCATCGCGAAGTTTTGGATTCGGTGGACGCTTGAAATGAGCCGGCACCACACGATAAATTCGTCCGCGATCCCTGCCGCTTGTTAAGTCCAAATGCTGCTTAATCTCTTCGGGTAGCGATTTCGGATGCTCGATGACTTCGCGATAGAAGTCAGCAACGTACAAAGTTCCGTCAGGAGCGTTTGCGAACTGAACTGGTCGAAACCAAATATCAGTGGAAGCAATAAACTCAGATTCCTTATCGATCCGTTCACCGACAATCGAAGTGCCGCGTTCGGTAAGTTTTTTGCGGTGGATGAGATTACTGCCTACATCGCAGATGAAGGCAAATCCATGCATCTCATCTGGAAAAGCATTTCCCCGATAGATTGTGGCCCCCGTCGCACCAGTAAAATACCCCGACGCTCTACCGCCCCCCTCGATCGGACCAGTGACTTGATTCGTCACACGCAATCGCGTCCGTACGGTTCGCCATGGTTCTACAGGACTGATTCGGTACACGGCGGCTTGGGGTCCATCGGCGGCAATGCTTTGTCGCGATGGCGGAAGGGCGATATTGTTCTTGGCTGATGCGTACCGATCTGCATAGAGGTGCAGTTGCAGGTGGTCACTATTGGAACAGGCAAAGCGACGCCCCCAATCGTCAAAGGACATGCCGTGTTGACCGCCGCCGCTCTCGGGTCGTAGTTCAAGCGTCTTTGGATCGAATGAAAAATCGCGTCCGCTCAAAACAATTGCATCACGTTCGGGCGCAGAGGGCGTTAGGACCTTCCCGCCTGAGCTGCTGGTTTGGCAATAGATACGATTATCGAGTCCCCAGCAAAAACTGTTCAGAAGTCCTTGAACGTTTTGGCGACCAAAGCCTGTGAAAACCTGCTTTTGAATGTCGGCTTGCCCGTCGCCATCTGTATCTTTGCAATACCAAATGTCAGGTGCGGCAGCGACAAAGACGCCTCCGTCATAGCAGATCACACCGGTGGGCCAGGAAAGATGATGGGCAAAGAGTGTACTCTTTTCGTAACGTCCATCATTGTCGGAATCTTCCAGTAGACGTACGTTCCCTAAAAAATCTTTGTCTTCTTCGGAGTAGTCGCACATTTCCACGACGAACAAGCGTCCGTTTTCATCAAATGACATCGCCACCGGGCCCCGCACGAGTGGTTCGGCAGCAGCCAGTTCCATCTCGTATCCGTCTTTGACTTGGATGGTAGCCAAGGCTTCGCGTGGTTCTTTCGGCAAAATACGGGGGAGTTCCTCGGCAAAGCTTTGTTTTGATTTCGTTGACTCCTGGGCATTCATGGAAGTCTGGAATAAGCCAAAAACGACGAGAGATTTAAAAATAACAAAGCAGTTAGATCGGTATCGGAGCATGGTGGGTGCGAGCAAGTTGAATGGACAAATGAATCTAGGACGTTGAACTAATGTAGTGCGACGAACCATCGCATTCTAGTTCCCTGATGGAATGAAATACAGGTGCGTCGTTGCTTACTAGTTTGCTTTGATTTCAATTTCCAATAATTGTTAAAAACCTCATCTTTTTTGTCCATTTTATCATGGCACAAACAGAGCCAGATTGCCACACTAGCAATAACGAAAATTCCTCCAAATCCATTCCACTCACCAATCCTCCCAATCAATGAGTCAAAAGACAATCAACGTTGCCATGGTGGGTCTCGGTTTCGGTGCCGAGTTCATTCCTATTTATCAGTGTCACCCGAACGCGAATGTTATCGCAATCTGCCGACGGAATGAAGCAGATCTTAATGTGGTGGGAGATCGTTTCGGTATCGCCAAACGCTACCAGGAGTTTGACAAAGTATTAGAAGATCCTGAAGTCGACTTCGTCCACATCAACTCGCCGATTCCAGACCACGCTTGGATGAGCATGCGTGCTTTGAAGGCGGGCAAGCACGTGATGTGCACGGTTCCCATGGCGACGACTATTTCTGAATGCGATCAAATTTGCCAACTCGTCGCTGATACTGGGCTAAAGTACATGATGGCGGAAACGGTCGTATACAGCCGCGAGTACTTGTTCATCAAGGAGATGTATCAAAAAGGCGAGCTTGGCAAAATCCAGTACATGGCCGCATCCCATCCACAAGACATGGCGGGTTGGCCCGAGTATTGGGAACGAATGATTCCAATGCATTATGCAACGCACGTGGTATCACCGGTCTTAGGCTTGGTCGACGGCCTTGCTGAATACGTTTCGTGTTTCGGGTCAGGGACGATTAGCGAGAGTCTTGCAAAGAAGTCTGGAAACACGTTTGCGGTTGAGTCCTGTCACTTGAAAATCAAGGACAGCGATATTTCCGCACATATTTGGCGATTTCTATTTGACACCGCCCGCCAATACCGAGAGAGCTTCGACGTGTATGGCACTAAAAAAAGTTTTGAATGGTCGCTGGTCGAAGGCAAACCACACGTTTTGCATACGGCCAAGCTACCGGAACACGAAATCGCTAGTGAAGTGGAAGTGCCGGATTTCGCCCACTTGCTCCCTGAGCCCATTCGTAAATTCACTCAGTCCATTCAAGACGCTGACCATCTGTCGTTTATCCAAGGTGGTGGGCACGGCGGGTCGCACCCTCATCTTGTGAATGAGTTCATTAGTGCATTGGTTGAAAACCGTGATCCTAGACCGAATGCCGTCACAAGCGCCAATTGGACATGTGTCGGTATCTGTGCCCACGAAAGTGCGATGAAAGGCGGAGCGTTGGTTAATTTACCTGAATTTTCCCTGAAGTAAGTTTGAGCTCCTCCCCATATACCATCGGAACTATCCTTTATGCCTATTTCAAGAAACGTTTTTCGTTTTTCGTTTTCGCTCGTCGCAGTGTGTCTTTTGAGCAGCCTATCGTGGGCTCAAGTCGCAGCTCCTAACACGGATCGCGTCAGAGTAATCATGTTAGGCGACAATGGTCACCATCAGCCTGCGTCCCTGTTTCGGGCTATTCAAAAGCCGATGGCAAGCGTTGGTATCGAGATCGAATACAGTGACGATATTGGGGCAACACTGAAGAGCGAAAGGCTTAATCGATTTGATGCATTGCTCATCTATGCAAACACAGAAAAGATAAGCGAAAGCCAAGAAAATGCACTGCTGGAATACGTAGCGAGTGGTCATGGCTTCGTACCTTTACACTGTGCCACCTATTGCTTTCTGAATTCCGAAAAGTATATCGCGCTGTGTGGGGCACAATTCAAGGAGCATGGTGGAGAGCGATTTACAACGCAGATTGTTGCATCGGAGCATGAGATTATGAAAGGTTTCGGCGGCTTCGAAAGCTGGGACGAGACGTATGTTCATCACAAGCATAATCCTGTCAACCGCACTGTGCTAGAAGAGCGCACCAAGGGAAAACTCGCTGCAGGTACGACTTCAGAACCATGGACATGGGTCAGAACTCATGGAAAAGGCCGTGTTTTTTACACGGCGTGGGGGCACAACCTAGACACGTGGCAACAACCTGGCTTTCACAACTTGCTCGAACGGGGCATCAAATGGTCCGCCAGCAGATCGCTCACAGATGTTGCTCCTTTTTCGGACTCCAAGCGATTCCTGGCACCAAAAATGACGTCTCTTTCCGCTGGCCTTCCCGAGTTTACGTTTAGTGAAGTTGGGGGCAAAATTCCCAACTACACTCCCGGAAAAAAATGGGGAGTGCAGGGTGAATTGATGACGAAAATGCAAAATCCTGTCTCCCCGCAGGAATCGATTAAACACTACGTTACACCCGAGCAATTCGAAATGAAGCTGTGGGCGTCCGAATCCGACGCGACCGCGAAAGACAAGTCCTACGCCGGGCTTTCGGGAAAACCGCTGGCTATGAACTGGGATCATCGCGGGCGACTATGGGTCTGCGAGACAATTGACTACCCCAATGAATTGCAACCGCCTGGACAAGGCCGCGACCGAATCCGTATTTGCGAAGACGCAGACCATGACGGCGTCGCTGACAAATTCACCGTTTTCGCAACCAACCTTAGCATCCCAACAGCAATCGTTTGTTATCGCGGTGGTGTGATCGTACAAGACGGCCAAAAGACCGTCTTCATGAAGGACACAACCGGAGACGATGTCGCAGACATGCGGCAAGAACTTATCACCGGCTGGGCTTTGAAGGATACGCACGGGGGCGTGAGCAATTTTCAATACGGACTCGACAACTGGATTTGGGCAATGCAGGGGTACAACGACTCCACACCAGTTATCAACGGCGAGAAACAGCAGAGCTTCCGACAAGGATTTTGGCGTTTCGCTGTTGAACCGGGCGCGTCCGACGAGACAGCCCCGATCTACGAACTCGACGGCGGAAAAGCCTCCAGCGAGCGCACTAATCAATTTGACACCCACTCGATTCGAGTTCGTAAATTAGAATTTGTTCGCTCAACCAACAACAACACTTGGGGATTTGGGCTAAGCGAAGAAGGGCTTGTTTACGGTTCGACTGCGAACGGAACGCCAAGCGTTTTCATGCCCATCGCCAATCGCTACTACGAACGAGTCAATGGCTGGTCACCCGAAGTGCTTCAATCCATAGCCGACAGCAATAATTTCCATCCAATCACTCCGAATGTACGGCAAGTCGACCAGCACGGCGGCTACACCGCAGGCTGCGGTCACGCCCTTTACACTGCAAGAAAATACCCAAAAAGTTGGTGGAATCGTGTGGCATTTGTTTGCGAGCCGACAGGTCACTTGGTCGGCACGTTCGTAATCGATCGAATCGGTGCAGGTTATCGAAGCACCAATCTGTTCAACCTCGTTGCGAGCAATGACGAGTGGGCTGCACCAACCATGGCCGAGGTGGGGCCGGATGGGAACGTATGGGTTCTGGATTGGTACAATTTCATCGTGCAGCACAATCCCACGCCACAAGGGTTTACGACAGGCAAGGGGAATGCTTACGAGAGCGATTTGCGTGACAAGAAATATGGTCGCATCTACCGAGTAGTGTACAACGGCAATGAAGGGCTGGATAAGGCGACTCTCGAAACGGCAGATAAGTCTGTGTTCAATGGTTTAGATCCCAACAACGAAGCCGCTTTGGTTGCGGCCCTAAAGCACCCAACGATGCTATGGCGGAAGCATGCTCAAAGGCTGCTGGTTGAAAAAGGAGCCCTGTCGACAACAACCGTCCAGTCGTTGCATTCTCTTGTTAACGACCCGTCGGTCGATAGCAATGGACTGAATGTCGGTGCGATTCATGCAATGTGGGTTTTGAACGAGACGAGGCAGACAATGCCGATTATGGTCAATAATACCCAAGCCGGCATTAAGCCCGCCGATCGGTTAAGCACCGGCATGCAACACAAGAGTGCGGGCGTACGCCGCAATGCACTACAAGTATCTGCAAACAATTTGCAAACTTTAGAAACGATCGTCGCGTCTGGAATCCTTAAAGACGAAGATTCACAAGTTCGCTTGGCTGCTTTCCTCAAGGTTGCAGACATTCCTAGTTCTACACCGCAGCTTTTGGCAGTTCTAGCGCGTCCCGATTTATTAACACATGTCGATTCCGGTACCGAAGGCAGTACGGACCAATGGCTCCTGGATGCTTGGACGAGCGCTGCAGCATCGCATGCAAATGAGCTATTGCCATTACTGATTGCCCAAAAAGATTGGCACCCATCGGCCAAAATTCTTAAACACATTGGAATCGTTGCTCAGCACGCGGCACGTTCGAAACTGGAAGCAACTGTTGTCGAGCAGTTTATCGTTTCGCCTGGCAATCCGAACGTCGCATCGGCGTTCATTGGTGGTTTGGTTGCGGGATGGCCTAAGGAATATGAATTGTCCATTTCCCAGTCGGCTGGCGATCGTCTGCTATCCACGTGGCTCAATGGCGCGTTGCCAATTGAATCCAAGAGCCAAATCCTGCAATTGGCCTACGTAGTTGGCGTTAAAGATTTGGGGCAGGGGCTAGGAAAAATTCAGCAAGAGTTGGTGGCTGTTTTTGGAGACACAAAAAAAGATACGGAAAGTCGGATTGCAGCGGCAAAACAATCGATTGTTCTTCAACCGGAAAGCAAGGCGATTGTGTCGGATGTACTTGCTCAGATTACTGCACAGTCCGCACCGGATTTTGCAAGTGGAATGGTGCAGGCGTTAAGTGCATCTCGGGCAAAAGGTATTGCCAGCATCTTGACAGAACGGAGTCGGACGTTGCCTCCTGATTTCCGGAAAAACTCCATCCGATTGTTGCTCAGTAGGTCCCAGTCGACCTTGGAATTGCTCGACTTGATCGAGGCGGGAAAGTTGACGTTAAGCGATTTGCAACTGGATCAAAAACAAGCGTTGCGGGATCACCCAGATACAACGGTTCGCAATCGAGCCCTTGCAATCATGAAGTCGAGCGGCGGTGTTCCGAATAGCGACCGACAAAAAGTACTCGATGCGTGGATGTCTATTACGCAGGAAGCTGGCAATGCCGGCAACGGTAAGGTTATGTACGAAAAGCACTGTGCGGCTTGCCATAAGCATGGAGAGTTGGGTGTGAACATCGGACCTAATTTGACCGGCATGGCTGTCCATCCCAAACCCGAGTTACTCATGAATATCCTAGACCCAAGCCGCAGTGTCGAAGGAAACTTTAGAACGTACAGTATCCGCACGACCGACAATCTTGTTTTGACTGGTATGCTCGCCAGCGAAAGCAAAACTTCTATTGAGATCATCAATGCCCAAGGCAAGAAGGAAGTGATTTTGCGAGACGATATCGAAGAGCTGATTGCGTCTCAGAAGTCATTGATGCCTGAAGGGTTTGAAGGACAGATCAGCCGAAGCGAAATGCGCGACCTGTTGGAGTTTCTAGCCAGCAAGGGGAAGTACGTTCCACTGCCAATTGATAAAGTTGCTACTAGCGTTACCACCAAGGGAATGTTCTTTGACGAAAAAGGAACGGCGGAGAGACTTGTGTTTGCCGATTGGTCGCCTAAGACATTTCAGGGGGTTCCATTTTTGTTGGTTGATCCCCAGGGAGATCGAGTTCCCAACGCGATAATGCTTTACGGCCCGAACGGTAACATGCCACCTAACATGCCTAAGCAAGTTGAATTGACTTGCCAAACATCAGCCGTGGCGATTCACTTGCTGAGCGGCATTGGTGGTTGGTCGTTTCCTGCGTCGGAAAAGGGGACGGTATCTGTCGTCGTGAGACTGCACTACGCAGACGGAAAGACTGAGGATCATTCGCTGATTAACGGTGAACACTTTGCAGATTATATTAGTCGAGTGGATGTTCCTAAGAGTGAATTCGCATTCGACGTGAAAGGTAGGCAGCTTCGATATTTGGCGATAAAGCCAGCATCGCGAGAACCACTTGCGAAAATTGAATTGATTAAAGGACCGGATCGTTCGGCGCCTATCGTAATGGCTATAACCATTCAAACCGTCGACTAGTACTAGTGTGGGGCAGTCGCTCCGCCGACTGCCGGCTCCGTCCGCAGAACGGTCACAACTCCCAGAAGGCGGATGTCGCGGCAAGATTTTATCGACTATATCAACGAAACGAGCGGCCGATGTCGTTGAACGGTTCGTTATTAGCTGCAACAGAACACAAAGGACGCAATATGAAAGTACTCGCTAACCCATCCTAAGCTTTCGCGTTCTTTGCGTACTTTTGCGGCCAGAGTGAGTGGCCCTGAACTACGGTTGTCACTCGCGGCTATTCGCCGTCGCAGCTATCGTTGCCGAAAACACACGAAACATTTGACTCATCCGTCAGTAGATTTTACTCTGCCGATCGTCGTAAAGTTCGCCTAGGCTTGCGAACGCATTTCAAGGTGCTCGCTTGCGAAGCTTTCGCTGTAGCGAACGACGATGAATCCCCAGTCGGCGTGCTGCTTCAGAAATGTTATTGCTGCAATCGGCGAGAATACGGTGAATGTGTTCCCATTCCGCTTGAGCCAATGTTGGAACCGGAATCTGTTCGTCATTTTCAACAATTTGAACTTCGGTCCCTCCGCGTTTGAAAGCGCTGAGGATATCGTCCGCGTCTGCTGGCTTCGGGAGGAAATTGACCGCACCTAGACGGATTGCATCAATCGCAGTTGCGATACTCCCGAAGCCAGATAAAATCAACACTTGCACGTCAGCCCGAATTGCTTTTAAGTCAGCAATAACTGTCAGTCCTGTTCGGCCCGGCATTCTCAAATCGACGACGGCCAAATCGGTGGGGTCGATCTTGAAGAGCTCGACGGCCTCATCGCAAGTGCCAGCAACCAAAACACGAAAACCACGTTCCTGAAACGCCTCAGCCAATCGATCGCGCAGCACAAAACTATCGTCCACTAATAGGATGCTTTGAAACTCGCGATCTAAGGAGTCTGGCATTTCGGCAGAACAATGAAGGAGAGGTTACCATTCACACCGGTTGGATTATAGCTCTAGATGAGGCGATTAGCCTAAGGCTGCCATGCATTTTTCGAGCAACTTCTTGGTTGCCAAGATTCCTTCGTCTTCACTTAGCTTCGAACCTTCGTACTCGATCCCTACCCAGCCGTGGTAGTTTGCATCCAAAACGATCTTCATCATCTTCATGAAGTCGATCTTGGTTTCATTGCCTTCCACGTCGAAATCGTAACTCTTCGCACTCACGGCCTTGGCGAGTGGCATCATTTCGGTAACGCCCTGATACCGATCGTACTCATAAAAATTACCGAAATCTGGAAGCGTTCCGCAATTGGCTAGACCTGCCATTCGAATTGTCTCCGAAAGCCACTTGCCATTGGAGCTCAATCCGCCATGGTTCTCAACGATCACATTCATATTGAGAGGTTTTGCGTATTCGGACAGTCGACGCAGTCCATCCGAAGCAAGCTTTTTGCCCTCTTCGTACTCCGCTGGTGTAGTCCCTTTAACAGTCTCTGCGTTGACTCGAATCGAATGGCAACCAAGATATTTGGCAGCATCCACCCATTTGTAATGATTCTCTACCGCTTTGGTTCGTTTCTGCTCGTCCATGTCACCCAGCGCGCCTTCGCCGTCGACCATGATAAGAACATTGGTGACGCCGAGATCGTTTGTCCGTTTCTTCATCTCGGCCAAATAGGTCGCATCCTTAGCCTTATCCTTAAAAAACTGATTGACATACTCGACCGCTTCGATACCAAACTTCTCCTTTGTGACCTTTGCGAAGTCTAAATTGTCGAGTTTCTTTTGTTGGAGAGATTTGTGGAGTGACCATTGGGCAAGCGAAATTTTGAACGGCTTTGTCTTTTCGGCTTGGGCGAAAAGTTGGGCTTTCGGAATCGCCCACGCGG
>JAYVPE010000529.1:0-14788 GCA_043757575.1 Pirellula sp. | reverse complement strand
ACTTTTCAGATCGTCTGGTAGCGTTTTGTGACGGTTTGCATTCCGCGGCATAGCATTTGCGTCTTGTTTTATTGAGTGGTTGAGGCTCATCAGCCTTTCATCAAAATCAGCAACGCGGCTTCTTTGAAAGGGGCTAATCACTATGAATCGACTCATTCCTTTTATTTTAATAATCCTTGTCCTTGCGGTTTGTGTCGGTTTCTTTCGGGGCTGGTTTAGCGTGTCTACCGACAAGGAACTTTTTGGCAACAAAATGGATGTCAATCTCCATGTGGATGCTGACAAGATGAAGCAAGATGCGAATACGCTCGAACAGAAAGCGAAAGCTTTATTGAGCTCCGAAAATCGCGATACCCAACTTCCCAAGTAATCACACTTTCAAGTGAGAGGTAAGAAAATGATTTGGACAACTTTCTCGATGCTATTATTCCTTTCGGTTGGAGTGATCGCCTCGCACACCTTAGGCGGAGTTATCCACTTGATGCTGGCTCTGTTTACAGTCGTCGTCTCGATCAAGATTATTCAAGTCAGATATCAGCGATCGGACAGCCTTCGAGGCAATTCATATCGCTAATCCATGCAATTTGTCTCTAATTAACTTTTTCAAGTTAAGTTAAAGAGTGAGTTATGTTTAGTAAGAAACGCAAAGCGGTAATTAGTGTCGGATGGTGGTTAGGAATTGCCTGTGTTGGTGGAATTGGCTTCGGTGCTTGGGGGCTCTCGAAAACGGAATGTGCAGTACGGGTTGAGGCCGATAGAAAATTTTCCTTGGACGTCGACATCGACACTTTTCGACAGATCCTCGTTCGTACCCGTGCGACGGCAGCAATAATTGAACACGGCGGGATGGAGCTAGTCAATGAAACAACAGAAGCTGTCGACATTGATCTTTCAAACGATTCTCGCCCGCTGCGAAACTTTTTACGTGGAAAATCAAAAGCAAATGTATCTGCGACCAAACACTTAACACTGCGGATTAATGATCCCCAATTGAACGCTACCGAGCTTTTGCTTAGTCAAAACTGCAGTATCCAACCAGAAAAAATCCACATCGTCACATCGTCAGACCAGCCCGCTGGGGAGCTGAGTGTATACAACACAATCCTAGAGGCCGTCAAAGCGGGGGATGGAATTGACGTTACGTTATCGATAGAGATGACGGTTGCCGTCCGCGTTCCAAGAGTTTTTCTCCCACAGGCAGAAGCTCGCGTTCAGCAAGCAGCAGAGAAGGCCATGGAAGAACAGGAAGCAGCCATACGGAGTCTTGTCACAAAAGCCGATAGAAGTGTAGTTGTCTTGACCAATTCCAAGCGATAGTCTTTCTCGCATATTGCGAAGTACACTCCTTTTCACAGAAGCCTCCGTCGTTTGCGAATAGCGCGGCGGCAATTACAAACTGCCATCATTTAGAATATTCACAAGTGTCGCGTAGGTTATCGGCTTTACTACATGGTCGTCAAAACCTGACTCCAGTGAATGGAATTTATCGGCTGCGTCCCCACTGCCAGTTACAGCAATGAGACGTACAGAATCTCCAAATGGAAGCAATCGTATCTGCTTTGCCAGTTCACACCCATCCATGCCAGTCATCCCAATATCAGAAAATACGAAATTAGGCATTTTTTTCTGAATGGCGTCTAACGCAGATAAACCATTCGATGCAACTCGAACGTTCTGACCGAGTGTCTCGAGAAGCCTCTGAAGTGTGAAAGACGCCATGCGCGTATCATCTACAACAAGTATATCTTGTCTTTTTGTAACGATGGGGTTTGCGGTATTGAGAGAATTCGCTCGGACTTCAGGTGGGCTTGCACTTTGATTGGTCCTCGCTTGGTCGGAAAACTCGCCGATAATTTGCATCAGGCGTTTTAATTGACGTTCCAAAATAACAAGCATTTCGGACGATTGATCCGAAATGGCCGGATCCAACTTCATCACATCGATCGCACTTTGCATCGGCGCAAGCGGATCTCTTAGTTCGTGTGCAAGATGCGAAAGCACAGGTCGGAAAGAATCGCAATCTGCGATGAAATCCATATCAGTCTCCGGTTGCATGCCAGCTCAAACCTTCAGCTCAAAATATTTCCCAGCACGGCTTTGCGTGCTTCGATAAATAACCTGCAAGTAGAAAACGCTATCACGAAAGAAGCTCAGCGCCAACAGGAGTCCGCCAATTTTTTTGAGCTTTCTCGAATCTCGAACGTTGGTCACGCTTGCGATTTGTTCGCAAAGCCGTCTGTTGGAAGCTCACAAATCCCAATGTGAGATATTGACTCATGGATATTGACTCGTCAGGCGGACTGTTCTACATTGGATTAGTTCTGTATATGAACTATTCGAAGATAGGACTATGATGAGCGGTTTGGACGAACGAGCGAACGACTTTGGGCTGATTGTTCATGATATTTTAAAGCAGTTTCTGCAATTACACGACGTTACCGCCAGCGGCCCTCAATCCAATCTTGGGCACCAAGACCTGCGAGTCGTCGAACATTTGGGGGAGTCTGGGGCGCAAATGATGCGTTCCCTCGCTGAGCACCTCGGCGTCGCGGTCAATTCTATGACAAATTTGGTTGATAATCTGGAGCAAAAAGGATTGGCGCATCGAATGCGGTCCGCAATCGATCGACGCGTTATACACGTTGAGCTTACCGACGAAGGTAAAAAAGCGTACGTCGCAGCGTCGAATGCCAAATTCCTTTTCCACCGCGCTCTACTCTCGGTATTAACTGAGGACGAACAGGAAATCATGCTCGTGTTGTTTCGAAAGATTGCGCGTGAAGGCTGGAAGCAAGTCGAGATGTTGTCTGCAAGTCCTAGTTTGAGCGCTAACGCGGCTGTTGCCTCCCAGATCTCTAAAAATAAATCATGACTACCAATCTTTTGGAACCGGCAACTCACACCGATCCATCCGAGGCTACCATCGCTCCATTCCAAAGCGCGGCTCAAGAGCAAAAAGATGGGTTCGGTCCGAACGTGAAATCCAATACGCGAATGGCCTTGATGCGGTGGCTCGGAGGAGTGGCGATTTTGTCCCTTGCGTTCGGTTTGGGATGGTGGTTGGCTACTAGGCGTGCCCACCAACAGGACCGTATCACATTGTCCGCTTCAATCGATAGTAAAAATCCAGATGACGTCGTCGTTACTGCGGCTCCCGTAGCGCGCCGTGCCGTTCAAAGATTCGTCGAAGCGGTTGGGACTCTGCATGGCTTCGAGGAGGTAACGCTCAGCTCAAAGCAGGAAGGTCGTGTTCTCAAGATATACCATGACCTTTCGAGTGTTGTTCAACCTGGTGAGCGTTTGCTCGAGCTAGATCCCACCGATGCCAAGCTCGCTTACGACCAAGCGGAACGCAGTGTTCAAACCGAGCTTGCGAAAGGGGGCTTCCCAAAGGTGCCAGCCGAGTCGGATGACCTCCGCAGCTTGCCAACGGTCGTATCTGCTCGCTTGCGATTTGAGTTAGCTCAGTCGCGACTACAACGCATGATGCCGCTCAGGTCGTCCAATTCCATTTCAGTCGAGGATTTTGAACAGGCGAAATCGGATATGTTGGTACTCGAATCCGATTGGCAACACCAACTGCTTATAGCCAATTCTACGGCTGCAGCAGCTAGGCTACGCAACGCTGAGCTGGCAATTGCAAATCAACGATTGAGAGACATTGTGATTTGCGCTCCCACCCCAACCATGGAAACCGCGCTGGCAAACCAAACCTATTCGATCACGGAACGAATGGTCTCGGAGGGAACGCTCGTTAGACCTGGAACCGAAGTGTTTAGGCTTGTACTCGGGCATACCCTCAAACTAAAGCTCGCTGTCCCGGAAGCTTATAGCAATGATGTAGTCGTTGGGCAGTCGGTCGAAGTGTTAACGGGTTCGATTCTCAAGCCAGCCGCCGGAACCATCGCTCGGGTCAGTCCAGCCATAGATCGATCGACGCGAACCTTTGTCGTGGAGGTCGATGTTCCCAATCAAGATGGGTTAGTGAAATCAGGCGGCTTCGCCAAGGCTAGGATCTTGATCAGTATGGACGAGAACGCTACAACGATTCCGTTGGCGGGTCTCTACTCATTCGCCGGCATCCACAAACTCTTTGTCATTCAAGACGGTATCGCGCGCGAAATCCGAGTTACTTTAGGCGAGCAAACACGAGATTGGGTGGAGATTACTACACCACAACTTCCTAAAGATTCTGTAGTCGTTACAAGCGGGCAACGACTACTCTCGGATGGTATGCCGATTTCTGTGCGGGAGGCAACACGATGAGCCTATCCGACATTTGCATTCGTCGTCCAGTCTTCACCTGGGTGCTCGTAGCTGTTCCGGTCGTTTTGGGCATTGTTTCGTACTTTGAAATGGGCGTAGATCTATTCCCAAAAGTCGACTTTCCAGTGATCTCGGTTTCCGCAGCGTTGCCGGGTGCGAGTGCAGAAGAAATTGAGTCCTCTGTCACGAAGCGGCTTGAGGAAACGCTCAATACCATTTCCGGTATCGATGAAATGCGATCGACAACGCGAGAGGGAAACGCCACGATCGTAATTCGGTTCCTCTTAGAAAAGAACGGAGACGTCGGGGCTCAGGAGGCGCGCGACAAGATCTCGTCGGTGATCCGTCAACTTCCGGATGGAATGGAAACGCCGTTAGTTAACAAATTCGATTTGGACGCAGCCCCGATTATTACGATCGGAATCTCGGGCAACCGCGACATTCGCGAAGTGACGGAGATTGCTAAACACCAAATCCAGGAGTTACTTCAAACGGTTCCGGGCGTTGGCAATGTTTTCCTTACAGGTGGTCGAAACCGAGCCATCAATGTTCGTGTCGATACCGATCGGCTCAAGGCATACAGTGTGTCGATTGAGGAAGTTCGACAAGCTCTTGTGAGCCAAAACTTAGAAGTACCGGGTGGAATCGTTGATCAAGGTCAACGGGAAATGGTTTTGAGAACTTTGGGACGCATCGCAACTGCCGAGAAGTTCAACGACCTGATCGTAACCAATCGTAATGGTTATCCGATTCGAATCAAGGATATTGGAGTCGCGGAAGATTCCATCGAAGAACCGCGCGGCGTTAGTCGGCTGGATGGACAGAACGCGGTTAGTCTTTTCGTTCAAAAACAGTCCGGAACCAATACGGTTGCCATCTCCGATGCAGTGCAGTCGCGATTGGATCGCATTCGCAAAACGTTGCCTAGGGATATTCAAGTGGAGATCACACAAGATCAGTCACGATTCATTCGCGTTTCCATGGAAGAGGTTCGATTTCACTTACTGTTAGCAGTGATTCTGGTCGGTGCCACGATTCTTTTGTTCATTCGAGACTGGCGAACTACGGTGATTGCCACGCTTGCCATTCCGACGTCGATCATTCCAACCTTCTTGTTTATGCAGACCATGGGCTTTACTCTGAACAACATCACGATGTTGGGATTGATATTGGCGATCGGTGTGGTGATCGACGATGCGGTGGTTGTGCATGAAAACATTTTTCGACACATGGAAGAAAACGGCTTAGATGCGATGGCGGCGGCGAGCATTGGAACACGTGAAATCGCGCTGGCCGTTTTGGCAACGAGCTTGTCATTGGTCGTGATCTTTGTCCCAGTTGCATTTATGGGAGGCATGGTTGGGCGGTTTTTTAGTAGCTTTGGGCTTACTGTCGCCTTTGCCATTTTGATGAGTCTATTCGTATCGTTTACGTTGACACCAATGCTTTGCTCTCGATTTCTAAAAATCGAGAAGCATCGGACGGGGTATTCCAGTTCCAAATCGGGCTGGATCTATCAAGGGGTCGAAAGCGTTTACGGAATCTGCTTGCGTTGGTCGCTACGGCATAGATGGTTGACGATCGGAGCATGTCTTTTAATCATTGTGTCAACTGTTCCCATTGCTATGAACCTTGGGGCAAATCTCGTGCCTCGCGATGATCAAAGCGAACTGCAAGTTGGATTCATCACTCCGGAAGGTTTCACGTTGGATCGGACCAATCAAGTCGTTACGGAAATTGAAAATCGACTGTCCCAACTACCAGGAGTCGTCCATCGTTTTACCTCGATCGGACAGTCCGGTACCGCCAAGGGGCAGGGAGATGTCACTCGCGGCTCTATTTATCTCCGATTGGTGGAGCTCGAGGAGCGGGACTTCACGCAGTTCGATTTGATGCGTCGAGTTCGTGAGATTCTCCGAGACTATCCCGATTTGCGAACCTCCGTATCGGATGTATCCGCTTTAGGAGGCGGCCCCAACGGTGACAGTCGGATTTTTCAGATTAGTTTGCAGGGGCCCGGAGTGGAGGAATTGGCGACCTATGCAGATGTGCTCAAGAAAAAACTGCGACAACTGCCGGGGCTGGTCGATGTCGACTCGACTCTCTCGATGCGAAAGCCCGAGATCCAGGTAAACATCGATCGGGAGCGTGCGATGGATCTTGGTATTCCAGTTCAAATGATCGCTAACACACTCAGCGTATTGGTCGGTGGCCAGATTGTTTCAAGTTTTAAGGAAGGAACTGAGCAATACGATGTTTGGCTGAGAGCTGACAAACGATTCCGCACCGACTCCAAAAACCTGCAAGCTCTCTCGATCCCTTCTCCATCGGCGGGGCAAGTTCAATTGAGCAGCTTAGCACAGACCCAGGAGCGGCAGGGTCCAAGTCAGATCGATCGATTGAATCGCCAGCGAACAGTGACATTAATGGCTCACCCGGACGAAGTTTCGCTTAACGAAGCAGTCCAATTTGCAAATAAAAGTGTGGCCGAAATGAACTTGCCTCCTGAGTACCAGATTGTATTTGGAGGACAAGCAGACATGTTGGCTGAGACGGCGTACTACTTTATGGTTGCCCTGGGGTTAAGTGTTACGTTCATGTATTTGATTCTGGCTGCTCAGTTCGAAAGCTGGATTCATCCAATCAGCATCCTCGCTGCGTTGCCTGTGACGTTTCCGTTTGGGTTGTTGTCATTACTCCTTTTCCGTACGCCTCTTGACCTATATGCGATGTTTGGATTGTTTATGCTAATCGGGATCGTCAAAAAGAATGGGATCTTGCAGGTGGACAAGACGAATGAATTGAGACGGAGCGGAATGCCGCTTGAGGCAGCCATTCTCGAAGCCAACCACACGCGACTCCGTCCCATTCTCATGACCACAGTGATGCTCATGGCGGCGATGTTGCCGATAGCTCTAGGGCAGGGGCCGGGTGCCAGCGCTCGAGCAAGCATGGCCAAAGTCATTATCGGCGGTCAAGCGCTTTCGTTGCTTATCAGCTTGCTCGCAACCCCTGTCGCCTATTCACTCTTGGACGATTTCAGTGTATTTATTAGTCGCAAATGGCATCACTCAGACGCGTTGTCCCCTTCGGCGCGGGTGCCGATTGCACGATAGGTTGCCAAGGCGATACTGTTGTTAATAAATCGAACCGACCCGTCCATGAATAGGGAGTTGACTCCTCCCGTGTGATAGCTGCGAGACGTCACCGCCGCATACGTGTCGCCCGTGTTCGATTCGGTGGCCATAACCACATCGACGTCGTAATTCGCTCCGGCATTGTCGTATATCACCTTTGTGTTTGGAGTGAAAACGGTCGTAAATCCGGTTTCGTGAACTTTTCCATCTACCCATTCCACATGCGTGTACGACGTCAAGTTGAAGGATCCCAGCGAAAGCAATGCCAGAGAATTGGGCGCCTTCGGAGGTGACGCGAATGTCGTGGAATTACTTGCCCCCATCACCCGGTTCGTAAATGCTTTAACTTCGGCGACAGCCAGTGTATTGCTTAAACCGTCAGTAAAATCCGCTGGCCTGTTTGATTTGTTGGGTCCGAATGCTCCATCACCGGTTCGCATCCCAGCGGCTTTGGCGGTCAATACGGCCCATGTTCCATTGTTCATGCTGTAATTAATGGGCCAATGCTTGTTCCCAAAAGTTGGATCCGTCCCGTATCCCTTGTCGTTCAATTCGCTTGGGCAAATGAATGTGCTCACTCGCTTGGACGAAATAGTCGATTGTGTGTTATAGCTTGCGGCAAAGTTGATCCCATGGAAAAGGTTTTCCTGTTCGATGTGGGGGAGTATGCGGGCCATGCCCGACCACGCGTTTGTGGTGGTCACTGCGGAGCCGTTCCAAACATAATTGCCGTTGGAGGGTAACCCTTTATTAGTGTCCATATGCATATGCATCGCGAGGCCAATTTGCTTCAAGTTATTCGCGCAATGAATGCGTCTAGCTGCCTCGCGGGCTGCTTGAACAGCAGGTAACAGCAGTCCAACTAAGATGCCTATGATAGCAATGACGACCAGTAATTCGACTAACGTAAAGCCACGAATGGATGCAAAGGTTGCCTTGATATTCGACTTTGATCTGCGCTTTGAATTCATGTTCAAACTCCCTCAAAAACCTGGAAACGGACTAAACCCCAACGGCTCAACATGAGTTATGGGGGCAGTACCGAGCGTGGCTGGCTGAGGTTTCGTTGGGCGGGAAATCCGCTTGAATCCAGTGGCTTGCTGCGTCGTCGGGTTGCGTGTAATACAACTGAGAATCAATCTCAATAGCAGTATTGCGTAACCATGGATTTACGTCAATAATGCTTTTGTATTTCCGCAAGCAGAATTGTGAAAATTTCGTTTTGCCTATGAGAACTTACGCTTTTAAAGAGTTTTCCCCCGATGACTGAGCCGAATTCGATTGAACGACATGTAGCCGCTCCGCCTGAGCCAGCTTCCGATGCAGGCCGTGTCACTCCGAAATTCCCGAAGATCATCGCATTTAATGATCTCTGCCGGTGTGGCGAAGAAGTCTGGATTGAGAATGACGGCCAGGTCTACCGACTTCGGCGCACTCGGCAAGGAAAATTAATCCTTACGAAGTAGAAATGCGTTGAAGGTCGACTTCACTTGCGAAAATGTTAAATGCGAATGCTAGCATCTCGCCCTACTGATTTTGGCTTGTCATTCCAGCGAATGCTCTGCAACAATGGGCCAAGCGGATTCGAGCGGAAGGGAAATTCGAACGACGAACCAACGTCGATTTCGGGTACTTCCTGCATTCTCCTCTCATTTTCGGTTTTACTTGTAGATGTCGATGGTCGCCCAAGTTGTTTGCTCGGGTGTGATCCTAAGACGCTTACGGCTTACACAAAAAGGAATTGTAATGCGTATTTTGATAATTTTTGCCGCACTAATTGTCGCAATGGAAGCCGCCGTCGAGGCTGGCTCGATTCGTCGCTTTCGGCGGGCACCAAGCGTTTCTACTGCTCCCGCGCAGGCACCTGTGCAGTCGCAGCAGGTATCAGCGGCAGACCAATCGGGTTCAAATGGGACGGCTACGATAACTGGGGACGACGCCCTGGGGGAAGTGAATGCCGCACGCGCCAAGCGAGGATTGCGGCCATTCTTACCCGACCCATCGCTCGAACAGGCAGCCCGCGCCTGCGCGAAAATACGCTCGGCCAATCGCATCGCGGGTCATTTATCCAACGACTTTGCTCATCTGCCTCCTGGAGCTTCGGCAACGTCAGCCGGGTGCGGAGCGCTTGAACCATCCTGGGGTTGGGGGACATGCTGCACCTATGAGAACTACACGTACGCAGGAGCCGCGTGGGTGATGGGAGGGGATGGCAGAAGATACATGCATTTGTTTGTTCGTTAGCTGGTCTTAGGCATTCGGACATCGTCGCGGCTCACCGTATTTAGCAGTGCTTTTTCAATGGCGCCCGATAAACTCTTCGGTGATGTCACCGATGAGAAACGGCCTAACACCACTCCATCGCGTCCCACCAGGAATTTGGTGAAATTCCATTTAATGCTCGAGCTTCCAAGGAACCCCTTGGCTCGCGATTTCAAGAAAACATACACGGGATGTGTCGCATGACCGTTGACATCAATCTTGGAAAACATAGGAAACGAAACATGGTATTTAAGAGAGCAGAATTTCTGGATCGATGCTTCGGACTTGGACTCTTGCGATCCAAATTGGTTGCATGGAAAACCCAACAAAATTAATCCTCGGCTGCGGTACGATTCGTAAAGCGATTGCAATTGTGCATACTGGTCGGTGAAAACACACTGGCTAGCAACATTCACTATCAAAAGCACGGAACCGCGAAACTGTTCAAGCGGAATCACCGCTCCATCAATCGTTCGGGCAGAGAGTGCGTATAGAGAAGTTATCGGTGTTGTTTTCAAAATAGCGACAGCTCAAAATAGCGACGACTGTTATTCAATATTTGGTATATACCGGACGCGAGTCAGACAAGGACTGGACTTGGCTTGATGGCGGGTGCAATTTCGTGAATGAATTTGGCCGATAAACCAATGTCGGGCAGCAGTTGTTTGCAGGCGATTCTCGATGACTCATAGATTACCGGAAGTCCGCTGCCAGGGTGAGTGCCTCCGCCAACCAAATAGACGCCGTCTAGTTCTTCGAACTTGTTGTGAGGTCGTAAATGGAGCATTTGCCCCAGGCTGTGCGCTAAGTTAAATGTTGCTCCGCGATAAACGGAGAAATCGTCCCTCCAATGGGCGGGAGTAACAATCTGTTCGTATTCGATCCTGCTCCTCAAATCGGTCAAGCCTATCTCAGCAAGTTTCTTGAATGCGGTTTCTCGGAACGCTCTTGTCTGAGCTTCGTCCCATGGGGTGTTTGGACACAAATGCGGAACTGGAACAAGGACATAAATCGTGCTCTTACCCGCTGGAGCAAGTGACAGATCAGTGACGCACGGATTTTGAACGTAGATGGATGGGTCGTCGGGCAATACCATTTCCTTTTCGATTTGCCGTAGGTTTCGATCGTAGTCTTTGGAAATGTGAATCGTATGGTGCTTTAGGTTTTCGTAGCGTCCCTGGATGCCTAAGTACATCATAAATGTTGAGCAGGAAAATCGCTTCTTCGCAATCTTTGCGTTGGACCATCGCTTTCTGAATTTATCCGGAACAAGCTTTTGCATCGCGTGGGCGAAGTCGGCATTGATAACGAACGCATCTGCCTCATAGCGACCCTTGGTGGTAACCACA
The DNA here is from genome assembly GCA_043757575.1 of Pirellula sp. Taxonomy (GTDB): domain Bacteria; phylum Planctomycetota; class Planctomycetia; order Pirellulales; family Pirellulaceae; genus JBKCUI01. The sequence goes on along the minus strand of JAYVPE010000529.1, from coordinate 3,774 downwards.
GCCGTAACTCGCTTGCCTTTGAACTCCAGACTTTCAACTGCCTCGTCCGTTCGAATTTCGCATCCCATTTCTGTTGCGACTTCGGCCATCCTTTCACTCACTTGGCCGCAACCGCCAACCGGATGAAACACTCCGTATTCGTACTCGAGAAAGGAGAGAATCGAGAATAGGCTTGGGCATTTAAAAGGCGACATCCCGAGATACTTGGCTTGGAATGAAAATGCGATGACCAATCTCGGGTCACGGAAATAGCTTTGCAAATCTCTGCCGAGTGACTTCCACGGCTTCAATAGAGACGCCGATGCGAGCACCGACGGACGCAGCAGATCGAGCATGCTATTGAACGGTGATTCCAAAATCGGCCGAAATTTCGCCAACTTCACCCGATTATGGTCGAGGTACTTTTTTAAAGCCCCGACGTCTTGCGGCGACAATTCGGCGATTTGCCGGTCCATCTCTTCGAGATCGTGGGTGCAGTCTAATTGACCACCAGCACCGAATGAAACGCGATACTGTGGATCCAGTCGCTTCATCGGAATTTCAATGTCGATGTCCCGACCGACTGAATGAAAGATCTCTCGAAGAATACGAGGATAAAGGTAAAAAGTTGGTCCTGTGTCAAACCGGAAACCGTTCGCGTAGATACTTGCACATCTTCCGCCGACCTGCGAACGGGACTCCAAAACGGTGACATCCGCTCCTCCATGAGCAAGTTGCAGCGCCGAAGCCAATCCGCCAGGCCCGGCACCAATAACCACGACTCGACGCTTCGCCATGTATATTTGCAATCCTACTGACTTGAACCCTGACGTTGCAGGTCAGGTGATAAATGAAACGGAATTTCGTTTCCTACCGATATGTTATAGCAGATGGTCAACAGGCTAAAGAAAAGCTGAATTGTCAAAAGTCAACGAAAACACACCTTGATTGAATCCTTGATCGCGATTCAGATGAATGGATCGCCCGACACACGCATTTCGCATTTCGGCGAGCGACACGATCCTGGACTAGCAATATGAAATTCGGTTTCCGCTCCCTGGCACTCTCCGTCCTCTTTTCCTCAATTGTGCCGTTGGCCCAGGCTGAGGAGTTTCGCATCGGAGCGTGGAATATTGAGTGGCTTGGCTTCCCCGCCATGCGAGGCAGACCAGGAAAAGATGTGGAGCAAACGCCAACCGATCTTGCGGCCTACATCTCTGAAGCCAAATTGGACGTATTGGCATTGGAAGAAATCGGCGTCGAAAAGAACGCCGCTCCATGGACCAGCAAGCCGTTGCAACAAACCATTGAGGAATTAAAAACGGTCCATGGTCAAACCTGGCAGTATAGGCTGTTTCCAAAGATAGACTATCCACGGGATACCGAGGACTTCATAACGCGTGGTCAGCATCTTGGGATCGCGTGGCGGAGCGATAGGGCCAAGATGGTGGGTGAGCCATATTCGATCCCTGTAGGCGAAAATGCAACGTTTGGAGGGAAGTTTTGGGAGCGGCGTGCTAATGCGGTTAAGTTTTCATTTGGTGCAGGGAAGACGGATGTCGTGTTTATCCCTGTCCATCTCAAGTCCAATCGAAACGAAGTCAATCCCTCGGATAAGCTGTTTACGCAGAAGCAACGTCAAGCGGAAGCCAAAGTTTTTGTCGCTCAATTAAAATCACTCAAGGAAAGATTCAAGGATGAAGATATTGTTTTTTTAGGTGATACGAATATTCTCGGTTCCGACAATGAAACACCCAAGATACTTGTGGATGCGGGATTTGTTGATTTGAATCAAAAGGAAGAAGGAACAACTGCTGCTTGGGGCTCAGGTTATTCCAGCGCTCCGTTTGATAGGATCTTCGTTCCAGCAAATCAACCTGAATTTAAAAACGCCGTGCAGAAAGTCCACAAGACGAAGAACGGAACCGACGACGAGATAAAAGATTTTAAGACACGCTATTCCGATCACTATCTGGTGTCATGCGTGATCGAAGTCGGAAACGACGATGATTAGTTCGACTGTACTAAATTGGTTTTCAAGTCCGGTTTTAGCGGGAGAGCGAGGCTCCTGCAGGGCTAAATAACTACGAAAGCTCGGCAGGAGCCTCGCCCTCCCGTTCGGACAAGAAGCTTTTCTACCTATTTGGGACAGTCGAACTAGAGTTACCATTTTTTCTTTATGAAACTAACGTTAGGTCAAATGGTGGTTGCTCGAGCTGCCACCGCCGGACAGCTTCCGTTACGACCTCTGTTGCACTAATCGTTTGGGAATGCCGTCTTTTGGCCGAAAAGTTCGCGTATGTTGATATTGAGTGCGGGATTAGCTTCCATCATCTAGTTAAGATTGAGAGATGCACCGTAACTGAGCAGCGTTTCAAGAAGCTTGGACGCATACGGTGCCAGCAACTCCGACTGAAGCAACTTTGACGAATCGCCATGAAAACACCGATCTGGATTCTCGCGAGGCTTTTCCTTGTTTTTTCGTTGGTGCACATATCTTTTGCATGCGCTCAGGATCCGTTCTCATCTGACGCTTTAGGGGCTATTGATCCTGAAAACACAGACAATGCTGCGTCAGCCAGAGCCGGCAATAGCAGCAATCCAGTCATTGGAAATCGTTTTGATCCAAATGAACGAAGTGCAGTCGTCCTTTCACTTCGCACCCATCCGCCTCGTACAGCATCCGAGCTAGCCCGTGCCATTCAGCTTATGGCACGAATTCAACGATGGGACGAAGTGGGGCATTGGCTCGATGAAGCAGTTAAATTGGGTCTAAACGAAGAAAACGCAATGCAAATGGTGCAAATCGCTGGGACTCAGACTTTCTTACAGTTAACTGGCCGGGAAGCAAATTTATCTGATTTACAGAAAACAAACGCAACGAAGATTTTGAATCTAGTGTCGGCGGCAACGAATAATCCCAATAAACTGATTGGTAATGTCGTATCGCTTCGAAGCAATAACAAGACGGTACGCATCCGAGCCCATAACGCATTAGAATCGGCTGGAAATCGAGGCGTATCGGCTCTGATCAATCATCTGCTCGCGGAAAGTTCTACTGTTCCCAATGCAACGATGTGTGAAGCGTTTACATTGATGGGCAAGCCAGCGTTTTCAGCCTGGCAAGCCGCTATGAGTTCGCCGCATGCGGATGCTAGGAGCAGGTTAGCGCTGCTTGCGGCTCGCTCCGGCGAACCGACGCTTTCCACCGAATTATGCGTTGCCGCAATGGATCAAGCGATAGACAAAAACGTCCGAGATGAACTCGCTAAAGTCGCTGCCGATCGGAACAAGAAGATACCTGCGAGCAAGGCCGTTTATCGCCATGCGATCGACCAAATGCAAAGGTCGCTAACAGCCTTTCAAAAGATCCGATGGATGGATGAGCCCGATGTGTTTACGACATGGCAACTCTCCGTGGATGGTCGATCTGTTTTAGAAAAACCGGCTCGGTTAGCGGACTTGGATTGGAAGCGGGCAGCGCAGTTTGCGAACGCTTCTATACAGTGTGGGGAGTCGGCAGAAAGCAGTTCGGGTCTTGCAGTCGCCGTCCTTCTCGAAAACGCTTGTGTTTCCTTGCCTGACGCAGCTAGTAGCGTAACAATAGCGAGCGTCGCCGCTAGGTTGCCGGATGCCATACTCGATAGTTACGAGTTCGGGTGTCTTGTCTGGGACGGAGCTAAGAATGCAAATCTAGCTTCTGCTCAACTCGTTGCAGTGCGGAATCTCGCACGCTGGGCTAATCCGTCGACAATGCCAAACACTGTTCGAGATCGACTATCGGACGCATGCGGA
>JAYVPE010000528.1:0-3924 GCA_043757575.1 Pirellula sp. | reverse complement strand
ACACTTGGTTCGCAGACTCGATCGTAAAACACCAACACCAAATGGCTGCCTACTGCGGTATCGAGTATTTCGACTCGCCAGCCTATCCCAAACAGTATCGCGATAAATTCTACATGGGAAATATCCACGGAGGTTGTCTCAATAGCGATCGAGTCGAACGCTCAGGTGCGACTTACAAGGGGTTTGGTGAACCCGACTTCCTGACCGCGAACGACGTGTGGTTTATGCCCGTTGCCCAAAAAGTTGGCCCAGACGGATGCATGTACGTCCTCGATTGGTATGATCGCTATCACTGCTATCAAGATGCAAACGCGGATCCGAAAGGCGTTGACCGCGGACACGGCAGACTCTATCGCATCGTACATGAAAACCGTCCTAAGCCGAAGGTCAAGGACTTCAGCAAACTCGGTAATGCAGAGCTTGAAGGACTTCTCTCGGATGAAAATATTTTCAATCGCCAGCGCTCTCAACTGGAGCTTCAAGAACGCCGAGTCGTAACAACGGATCCAGAATGTGCGAAACGATTGCAAGCACTGGTTCTTAATTCCAGTTCGCAGCTCAAGTATCGAATGCATGCGCTGTGGTCGCTCATTGGCTCGGGAACATTGCCAACAGACTTTTTAAATCAATTGTTAGATGACAGTTCGCCTGAGTTGCGAGCATGGGGGGCTCGTACGGCAGGTCGACAAAACGCCCGTGAACCATCGACGCTAGAGCGAATGAAGAAAATAGCGATCGATAAAGATCCCCGCGTTCGTTTACAAGCGTCCATTGCGGCACCCAAAATGGCAGTCGGGCAAACTGCTTCGGCAGATAATGTTCGGCAACAGATTAGCGTGCTGCGAAACAGCTCCAACGACCCCATTTTGCCTCGAGTTGTATGGCAAAACCTGCTTCCGCATTTACTAGAGCAGCAGTCACTCATTATGGACAGCCTTTTGCAAAACGTTGACGAACGAGAAGATTTGCTTCGAGACATGGCACCGCGGATTGCGTCGCGTTTGGTTTCGGAGGTGAAGCCGACGATTGCAGACGAACCAAGCCAGCGTGCCGTGAATTCGGTGCTTCAGCTAGCCAGTGGGCTAAGCGAAAAGCAGCCAAACCTGTCGGCCGCAGTCCTTGAGTCTTTATTGGCCAAGGCTCGCACCGGTGAAATCAAGAAGGATGCCTTGAGCACAATTCTAAAGAAATGGCTTGCCTCGAACGCTGCGAAACGTCCCTTCCTCGCAATCGGCGAAACCTCGTTAGCATCCTTAACGTCAATACAAAAAGCGATCCTCGCCGTTCGACTGCTCTGCTCGAGCCGGGATGCGATCGAGACTGCTCGAAAAATTGTGCTAACCTCTCAAATCGATGGAGCCCTGCGAAAGCAAATGCTGCAAGCGGTTATTCCAATACAACCCCAGGTTGCCTCCGAAGCGTTACTCCAACTACTGGACGATCTCAAATCCCAACGGAATGTCGACGTCGGCTACAGTGACGCTGCAATGGATGCCGGAATTTCCCTTGCCAGCGCAGAGGATACCGTTCAATTGGTGGCCGCACTGCCCTCTCTCAAATCCAATGTACAAGCAGCGATTGCAGAACGCATGTGTCGTCGAGTCGATACCGCTCAAGCGTTGTTAAACCAGATAGTAGATGGGAAACTGCGAAAGGAACTCATTAGCCCGAACCGAATTCGACTGCTCGCTGCCGACTCCAATGAAAGTATTCGATCCGCAGTTGCTAAAATCTGGGGTAAAGTCAACTTAGAAACTACGCAAGAACGCGATGAAGTGGTAACGCGAATGGGCAATGTACTTCAGCGCGACGCGCGTGGAGACGCGGAGCGGGGCCTAGTCGTTTACGATCGAATCTGTGGCCAATGCCACCTGATGAATGGGCGAGGCTATGAAGTCGGTCCGAATATTACCGCCAATGGTCGTGGTTCGTATGAACAGTTGCTGGTAAGTGTCTTCAATCCTAGCTTAGTCATCGGTGACGCGTACAAGAGTGTCACACTTCGTACGGTCGATGGCACTGTCTTTACCGGTCTTCTCGTGGAAAAGAGTGACAAACGAACGGTGATCAAGGTCCAGGGTGGTAAAGAGGAAACAATCCCCGCCGAGGATATCGAGGAGTTCAAGCAAGATAAAAAATCTCTAATGCCAGAGGGGGTTGAAAATCAAATGACGACACAAGAGCTCGCGGACTTGTTCGCTTTGTTGACTCTGGAAGGTCCGCCTTCCGCAAAGGAAAACGCTAAGATCTCTGGTACACCGGAAAATTTACATAGCAAAAAGCGGCCTTAATTGGGATAGGCGTCCAGCCTATAGACTAGAAAAGATGCGAATAGTATTCATCGCTAACATTCTTCTCGTTTTTAGTTCCGGATCTGCGTATGCCGACATTCCCCCAGCAGCCCTCCGGTCGGTCGATTTTGTCAAAGATGTTCAACCCATCTTGCACACCGCGTGTTTAAAATGCCATGGTCCATTGCGACAAGAAGGCGAATATCGACTCGACATACAGCATGTCGCATTAAAAGGTGGTGCAGGCTATGCACCCAATATTGTTCCGTTCGATAGTGCCTCAAGTCCGCTGATTCAATTCGTCGCAGGGGAATCCGATGGCATGCAGATGCCATCCAAAGGTAAAAGGCTTTCGGATGAGCAAATCGGTATTCTGCGCGCTTGGATCGACCAGGGTGCGAATTGGCCTGATTCTGCTAATGAAATGCTCGAAGATAGATTGGCGTGGTGGTCGCTGCAGCCACTCAAGTTTTCTGTGCCGCCGACACGCGAAGAGTGCGTGCATCCGATCGATGCCTTTGTTCGAGAAAAACTAGAGGAAAAGGGACTCCATTCAGCGCCAACAGCCGAGCCACGCGTTTTGATCCGAAGACTCTTTTACGATTTGACGGGACTGCCACCCACGCCGATCGAAGTCGACGCGTTTGTTGCCAATACGGACCCGTTAGCATATGAAAATTTGGTAGACCGTTTGCTTGCTTCGCCTCGCTATGGCGAGCGCTGGGCTCGCCACTGGATGGACACGGCGCACTTTGCGGAAACACACGGGCATGATCAAGATCGCATCCGAGAACACGCATGGCCATACCGTGATTACCTAATTGCCGCTTTCAATCATGACAAGCCGTACAACCAGTTTGTTCGCGATCAAATAGCTGCTGATGTGCTTGCTCCTGGCGACCCAGAAGCCACAGCGGCGCTTGGATTTTTGGCGGCAGGCCCCTGGGATGAAAGCTCCCTCCGCGATATTCGAGAGGACACACTTGATCGAGAGATAGGCCGCTATCTAGATCGCGACGATATGCTCACCAACGTTATGAATAACTTTACCAGCCTCACCGTGCAGTGCGCACGCTGTCACGACCATAAATTCGATCCGATTCCTCAAGCCGATTATTATGCACTGCAAGCTGTCTTCGCAGGAGTCGAACGGGCCAATCGCAGTTACGATGTCAGCGCCTCCGTTCAACAAGCTCGGCAGTCACATACGCAGCGACGCGCACAACTCGAAAACATAGACCCAATTTTGAGAGCCGAATTACTTGGCGCGAAAATACAACAGGCTGTCCACGATTGGGAGCTCCATCAGTCTCGCCGCGCCAACTCCTGGGTTGTGCTGTCTTCTCAATCTGCATCCTGCTTGGAAGGCAGCACTTTGGAACAGCAATCAGACGGTTCTTTTCTGTCCCGTGGAATTCGCCCGGAACGCGATACCTATGTGATTCGCGGTGGTTCAACTCGGCCCGAGATCACCGGGCTGCGATTGGAAGTCCTTGCGGATAGTACATTGCCACAGCACGGACCCGGCCGCCAGGACAATGGTAATTTGCATCTTTCCGAAATCGAAATCGAAATAGGATCGGGCAACCGGATTTCGATCGCGAGAGCAACGTCGGATTTCGATCAAAAGGAC
>JAYVPE010000527.1:0-3925 GCA_043757575.1 Pirellula sp. | reverse complement strand
CTGGACGCAGACGGCAAGTTGATGCAAGATAGGAGGTTCATGGACGTGATTGAGCAAGCCACTTATTAATTTGGATAACCTGTGAATACCAGCTCTCTGCCGACGGATCGAACGGCCTCTTCAATCTTTTATTCTGGTGCGACTTATTTCGTGCATTTTCTCGCTTTGGGATTCAGTTCTTTCCCTTTGCAAACTCATTTAAGAAAAGTACTGACTCCCTCATCCGCGAGTTTGGTGGCTAGCATTGCACCCATTGCGGCCTGTATCACCTATTTCTTTTTTCGGTACGCTGAATCGCGTGGATGGACCAAGTCTCCGCGACTGGTTCTCTTCGGTGCTGCTGTCGGAGTTGCTTTTTTGCAATTGCTGTTGGGCTGGCGAATGCAGCAGACCACACTCGGCAACGTCATCCTTGGACCAGTGATAGACATTGCGATGTGTATGTTGCTGTTGGGATGTGTTCAATCGAGCACAATGACTTTGCTGAATCACATCGGTGTCTCCACCATGGGATCGCATGCATATACCGTTCGGGCCGCAGGTTCCGCCGGTTATATGGTCGCGTTGCTACTGATGGGTTTGTTGGGAAGCAGTGCGGAGTCTGTCGCGGAATACCACATATTTATCGGTGCGACCATTAGTGTGTGTCACTCAATTGTTGCCTTCTTTGCATGGTATTGTTTGCCATCGTCTAAGCCAACTCACGCGTCTATTCGTTTGCCTGAGCCAACTGGGATCGCTCTTCCGAATGCACACAGGACAACGGTGTGGAGCGGCGATCGCCTAGAATGGTTTGGTCTACTATTGCTCGTTTGGATGGTTGCGATTTGTGAAATGTCGTACGGACTCTATGCTCACGAATTCTTGACGACAACCTATGGAAACTATGGATACTTTGTATTCGCTGGCGCGGTTGCTATTGAAATCGCGGTGCTCAGTGCAATGCCATTTATCCCGAGCTTGAGGCGGCAGCTATTGTTTGTTGGTCCGCTTGGCTGGATTTTATTGTTCAGTGGTTGCTTAATGGCTACACAAGGCTTCGGAATGTTAGGTCTATTTGCGCTAGCGTTGGCGCTTAATTGCCCATTTCAAATCTCGACCAACGAACATGCTCACAGAATGAATCCGAGCGTTATGGGGGTTGCTTCGATGACGCTGGCTCAATCCCTTGGTTACACGACTGCAACGGTGATTGCTTCGATTGCGTCGCGATTTGGGGTTGGCCCTGCGCCGCTTTGGATAGCCGTCTTACCTATTGCGGTGCTAGCTTTGATGCTCGCCATTCGAAAACTCGCCCGCCAGGACGCGGCGTTCGATATCCACAATCTTGGCGAGGCGGGCGGCGTGACGGGGAGCGGGTGCGTAACGAGCGCCCAGGAACGACCGAACAACCTCGAAGGCAGACTCAGGGCCAATGACACGTGCTCCGATGCAGAGGACATTCATATCATCGTGCTCGACGCCTTGGCGAGCGGAGTAAGTGTCGTGGCACAAACTGGCGCGGATACCGGGAAATTTGTTCGCCGCCACACTCACGCCAACACCTGATCCGCATACCAATATTCCTCGGTCGATTTCACCCGCGAGGATTTTCACGGCGACTATTTCCGCGAAATCTGGGAAATCGCACGATTCTGTAGAGTGAGTGCCGCAGTCGACCACATTCACGGCTTGAGCGATTAGCAGCTTGAAAACGTCGTTCTTGAGATGGAATCCCGCGTGGTCGCCAGCGATCGCATAGCGTAGTGGAGCTGTCTGAATCATGAAAGAATTCTAATGTTGGAAAAAGGGTAGACCTAGGATGGCGTCCATTTGGAGGTTGACTTAACAATCTTCCTCGAAAACAACATGGAAAGTAGGGGTGGCGGCATAGTAGTCGCTGTTGCCGTCCTTGTGAAACGTTGTTACACTCCGTGGCCCTAAGTTGTGAGAGTTTTTAGGATTTCGGCTAGTTGTCGAGCCCTCAATCAACTGATTACTCTTTTTTTTACGCTGCGTCGAGAGTCGGTCCCAGAACTTTATCGCCAAGAAGGATTCACGTAAATCGAACTTTAGTCGGTTGTTTCTCTTTCCCATGCGTCTAGCCGATTTTCTCCCGCTAGCATATCCAAGGACTTTTACGCATGGTCAATCGTACCCTCATTCGTTCCCTAGAGGATGAAATCCTGGAGCAGGAGCTCGAGATGATGTTCGGCGATTCCGCTGAAACACTCGTTCTCGAATCTCTCGAAGATGCCAACAAGCAGTTTGACGTCAACCAAATTGTCGAAGGCAAGATTGTCGAAATCAACGATGAATTCGTTGTGGTCGATGTCGGCTTTAAGAGCGAAGGTGCGATCCATAAAAACGAATGGGACGAGAACGAGCCGCCGCCAGAAATCGGCCAAACAGTTAAGGTCCTGATCGAAGAAGTCGAAGACCAACACGGTGCCCCAGAAGACGTTCGGGCCATGATCAGCCTCAGCAAGCGTAAGGCTGAAAAGATTATTCAGTGGGAGCAAATGATGCTCTCCGTCCAGGAAGGCCAAGTCGTCACTGGAACCGTTACCCGAAAAATCAAAGGCGGTTTGCTCGTCGATATCGGTGTGCCTGTCTTCTTGCCAGCTAGCCAAGTCGACATCCGTCGCCCGAATGACATCGGCGACTACATCGGCCGCGTCGTCCAATGCGAAGTCCTCAAGATCGACGAAACGCGACGCAATATCGTCGTCAGCCGACGTTCGCTCATCGAAAAGCAACGCGAGGAAGATCGCGAACACCTCATGGCCGAACTTGAAATCGGTCAAATTCGAAAGGGTATTGTCAAAAACATTGCCGACTTCGGTGCGTTCGTCGACTTGGGCGGTATCGATGGTTTGCTCCACATTACAGACATGAGTTGGGAACGAATCGGTCACCCAACCGAAATGGTCTCGATAGATCAAGAGATCGAAGTCAAGATTTTGCAGATCGATCGCGAAAAGCAAAAGATCGCTTTGGGACTCAAGCAAAAGCAAAACAACCCATGGACCAACATTGCCGAAAAGTATCCAGTCGGCATGACAATTCCGGGCGAAGTTGTCAACGTGATGAGCTACGGTGCGTTCGTCAAGCTCGAGCCAGGTATCGAGGGACTTGTTCACATCAGCGAAATGTCATGGACTCGACGAATCAACCATCCAAGCGAGATGGTCCAAATCGGCGACAAGATTGACGTCAAAATTCTGGGTGTCGATGCCCAAGGCCAACAACTCTCGTTGGGTATCAAGCAGACGCAATCGAACCCATGGGATATCGTTCTGGAAAAGTATCCAGAAAACGCACAAGTCTCGGGCAAGGTCCGTAACCTCACTAACTACGGTGCGTTTATCGAACTTGAGGAAGGGATTGATGGTCTCCTCCACGTCTCGGATATGTCTTGGACTCGCAAGATCAGCCATCCGAGCGAGTTGCTCACCAAGGGTCAACAAGTCTTTTGCCGAGTTTTAAGCGTCGACCAGACACGTCGACGAATCGCTCTCGGTCTCAAACAGCTTGATGACGATCCATGGAACACCACGATTCCCGCCAAGTACCAACCGGGACAGTTAGTTAAAGGCAAGGTAACGAAGATCACCAACTTTGGTGTTTTCGTTGGACTCGAGGATTCGCTCGAAGGCCTGTTGCATATCTCTGAATTGGCTGATCACAAGGTTGAGAACCCAGAGGATATCGTCAAGGTCGGTGATGAGATTGAAGTGAAGGTATTGCGAGTCGACAGCGAAGAACGCAAAATCGGGCTGTCTCGTAAACGTGTGGATTGGTCTGAAGAACAACACTTGGCGGAAGCTGAGAAGGAAAAGGAACAATCTCAACAACCGAAGTCCGACAAACCGCAAATGGAACTCAAGGGCGGACTTGGCAGCGAAGGTCTGTTGATTCAAACTCCGCCGGCGAACTAAAGTCG
>JAYVPE010000526.1:0-14807 GCA_043757575.1 Pirellula sp. | reverse complement strand
ATCGCCGACCAAAAACGATCTTCCGCCTGTTGCAACATTGGGAATGCCCACTCAATCTAATTCACCTATATCCCAATCCCGACCCTCCTTGCCCTCTTCATCTCCGCCCTTTTCATCTCCGCCCTCTTCATCTCCGCCCTCTTCATCGCCGCCCTCTTCATCACCGACAGTCAACTCGCCATCAAGCATTTCTGCTGACTCGCCTGTGTCGCCCAAGTTGGTAGGATTTTCCAGTGCGGCACCGGGAGTGCGACAACTGGAGGGATCGCAGAATCCGAGCATGGAAATCCAAAAGCGTGCGCCCAACGAAGTCCAAGTAGGCATTCCAGCAACATTTACAGTCTTAGTCCGCAACGTCGGTAATGCAACCGCTTTTGATGTCAATGTCGTGGATGCCGTTCCGAAAGGAGCAAGGCTACTTCGGACGAGTCCTCAAGCACAACAGAATGGACCAACGGGTCTGAGCTGGAAACTTGGTGAAATGACAGCCGGGGCTGAGCAAATGATCACCATCGAACTAGTACCCGAGTCGGAGGGAGAAATCGGTTCCGTCGCTAGCGTTAATTTTGCGGCTCAAGCTTCCGTTCGAACAATTAGCACCCAACCCAAATTGTTGGTCAAGCAATTGCTAGAGCCACTTGTACTCGGTGGCGACAGTGTCAAAATAATGATTGACGTATCGAATACAGGGACGGGCACTGCACGTGGCGTTCGATTAGAAGAGGATGTTCCGCAAAATATGCGTCATGCCTCAGGTGCAAAAGTACTTGAGCTATCCGTTGGCGATCTCGCACCTGGCGAATCGCAAAAATTCAGTATTGAATTGACAGCAGTTACCGCTGGTAAGGTGACGAATATCCTTCGAGCAATTGCCGAAAACTCCGTTGCCGAAGAGTCCAGTTCATCAATTGAGGTTATTTCCCCAAGGCTTCAAATCGGCCTAGAGGGTCCTAAATTACGATATTTAGAACGCCAAGCAACCTACACTGCGAGCGTTACCAACACAGGTACTGCCATGGCTACCAACGTCGACTTGATCGTTTACTTGCCTAGCGGATTGCAGTTTAACTCAGCGGAGAATCGGGGCGAGTACATACCCAACCAACACGCTGTCATTTGGCAGCTAGCGGAATTAGCATCTGGCCAGACAGCGGCTACGAAAGTAACACTTCTACCCGTTGAAGAGGGTGATTGCGTTCTGCGAATGCAAGCGACCGCCGATTCGATTCGAGCGGAAGCCGTAGAAAAACCAGTTCGGGTCGAAGGCCAAAGCGAACTCGCTTTCTCCATCGAAGACGACAACGATCCAATCGAAATCGACGGCAAAACGACCTACGTCGTCAAAATTGTAAATACAGGCACGCGCGTCGATAACGACGTGCAGCTATTAATCGATCTGCCAGACGGTGCTAGCGTAGTACAAGTTGATGCGCCGGTAAACTATCAAGTAACTCCGCGTGCAGTTCAGTTCTCACCCATCTCCCAAATGAAATCCAAAGACCAACAAACGATCCGAATCGTCGTTCAGCATTCCCGAGAAGGAACGCACGTACTCCGAGCTCAGCTCAAAAGCAATCTGCGACCAGGTGCGGTCATCAAGGAAGAAAGCACGCAGGTCTATCGCGACCAATAGTTCAATTCGCTTGGCTGCAATCCTGCATCTTTTGTTGCTCCTTGGTTTCAATACACGCGGGGCATACGAGCATCAGCGGAAGCTCACGCTTTTCAGGGTAAAGCGTCGGCGTATTCCAAATTCCGTCCATGCAGACTCAAATTGGCTTATGATGATGTTTGCCTAATATCCCACCTTGCTGCGATTTCGAACGAAGTTAAATCATGTTCAAATCCGTTTTGTTCTCGATCCTCTGTATCGCGACGGTCTTCCATTCCACCATTCGGGCAGAGAATTTAGTTCCTGCAATCGATCGTGTCCGAGCGGCAATCTCCGACGCATTGCCCACACTCGAATCGGGTTCCATTGGATCCGCAGACAAACGGCAGTGCTTTACCTGCCATAGCCAGGCAGTACCTGTTTTTGCATTTGTCGAAGCAAAACGCCAAGGGTTCACGATCGATGAAGACAACCTAAAAAGACAATTGAAGCATACTTACGATCATCTCAAACGCGGTTTAGCAAACTACCGCCAAGGCAAAGGGCAGGGTGGCGACGTTTTAACGGCAGGCTACGCTTTGTGGACGCTCGACGAAGGTGGCTGGCCAACCGATGAAGTCACGGATGCAGTAAGTCATTACCTGCTGGAAACTCAGTCGGATATCAAACATTGGCGACATCGAGGCAGCCGTCCACCTACATCAGGTAGCGACTTTACTGCAACCTATGTCGCCCTGCGTGCACTCGATCACTTTGGAACGGATGATCAACAAGAACCCATCGCAGAAAGGCGAAAACGGGTGGCTGAATGGCTGACTTCCACTCAACCGATCGAAACAGAAGATTTCGTTTTCCGGCTCAGTTCACTGCAATACGTCGATTGCGATTCCAAAGAAATTGATGACGCAGCCGCTGCTTTATTGAAATTACAACGTGACGACGGCGGCTGGGGACAGATGGCTGAAATGGGCAGTGATGCCTACTCGACTGGTACATCGCTTACTGCACTCATTTGCGATGGACACGTCCCACCGACCAACGGATCTATCCGCAAGGGGATCGAATACCTACTTTCGACGCAACTCGACGATGGTACTTGGCACGTTACTACACGCGCTAAACCAGTTCAGGAGTATTTTGAATCCGACTTTCCACACGGAAAAGATCAATTCATATCTGTCGCGGCCACCGCATGGTCAACCCTGGCATTGCTACGATCCCTGCAATCGACTGATGATCGCAAAGCTGTGCTGAATACTCAACCAGAAACAGACGCGTCGCCGGAACAGACAGTTTCAAGTCTGGACGATCTGGATCGAATGATACAGGACTTCATGATAAAGCATGAAGTGCCGGGCGGGAGTATTGCAGTTATTGCCAAGGGCGGAGTCGTTTATTCGAAGGGTTTCGGCTATGCGGACGTCGAGGCTCAAACATCCGTGCAGCCAACGAGCTTGTTCCGAATTGCAAGTCTTTCAAAACCCATAACGGCAGTTGCGGTCCTTCAATGGATCGAGCAAGGAAAGCTCAAACTCGATGACAAGGTTTTTTCAGTGTTGGATTTTAATGCAGAGATTGAAGCTGTGGGGCCCGATTTCGATGGTCGGCTTCGCGACGTCACGATCGAGCATTTGTTACAGCATCGCGGTGGTTGGGATCGAGACAAATCCTTTGACCCCATGTTTCAATCAGTCCGTTTCGCGAAACTGCAAAAGATCGCCGCACCTGCCGGACAACGTGAAGTCATCGTCGCTATGTTAAATCAGAAATTGGATTTTGATCCTGGTGAACGATACGCATATTCCAATTTTGGATACTGCCTTCTCGGACGGGTCATCGAGAAACTTGCTGCAATGCCTTACGAAAAGTACGTCCAATTAAAAGTTTTGCAACCGCTAGGTATCCAATCTATGCAGATTGGCAGAACTCGGATGGAAGGAAGAGTCGCGGGAGAAGTGCGATACTATGCGACTGGCAAAACCAAGTCCGTTTTTCAATCCGATCTAGGTGAATTGATACCGCCTCCCTACGGTGCTTGGAACCTTGAGGCGATGGATTCGCACGGTGGTTGGATAGCCACCGCCGAGGATCTCATAAAATTTGCTATGTCGTTCGATGATTTGGATCGTTGCCCTCTATTAACTCGGGAAAGTATAGAGCAAATGCATGCCCGTCCGAAAGGTCTTGCTGGATACGAGGAAAACGGCGAGCTTAAGGATAGTTTCTACTCGATGGGTTGGTTGAATCGAGTAACGGCCGACGGGAAAATCAACCATTGGCATACTGGCTCCCTACCTGGTACCTCAGCTATATTGATCCGGCGAACAGACGGTTTCAACATGGTTGCTCTCCTAAACACACGCGGCAGCCAACGGTCGGAACACTTGGGAAAAGCGATCGATCGATTGTTGCACAAGGCTGCAAACATGGTCGAGCAACTCCAGTCGCGCTCCGAGTAAATTGGCCTACTTTCTTAGAACATTTGGGGAGTGTGAATTCGTTTTGGCAAACAACACCCGGGTATCGTGAACGAGCTGGTTAAGCGTCATTTGAGCCGTTCGCGGACTTTGGCAGTTGGGGATGATATGGGGCAGATAATAGGTACGAGAGACTGTTGGTCGATCTTTTACAAGAGCACGACATCGCTTGTGCTGGTGCCAATCCACTGCCGATACGCAACTTCGCAAGAGGATGCGGACTGGTCGGAAAAACGGACCAGATCGATCCAGCAATCATTGCTCGCTTTGATGAGGTTGTGCAGCCACGAATCGCGGAAAAACCTACTGAAAGCGAGAAGAAGCCGCGAGCCTTGGTCCACCGAAGGGATCAAATCATTCGTCAAATTTCTGCGGAACACAATCGCGGACCCGTTACCGTAGGAATCCTGCTAGCCGAGCTTCCTGAACTTAGGAAACTCAATTGAGGCCAAGTCTCCAAGCTAGTAGGACTCGCTCCTATTGCCTGCGAAAGTGGCCTGAAAGAGGGCAAGCGAAGCACTCATGCTGGACGAGCGAAAGTGAGGAAGGTTTTGTACATGGCAGCACTGGAAGCTACCAAGCACAATCCAACGATGCAAACGTTCTATCAAAGACTATTGGCCAAAGGTAAACCAAAAAAGTGGAGCTAGTTGCCGTAATGCGCAAGCTAAAGCAGCAACTCTTTGAAAAGCATTCGGCAATAAGTAAGTGTATGCTCAACGGTAGGCGTACAAGCAACATAGGCTGGTTTTTTCATGGCGGGCCGGGGCTGGCGGGCAGCCATTCGGTGTCCAGCTACTACTGCGCAAGCATCCGATTAATCAAGCTACTATCGCGAGAGTGCAGTCCTAACCAAGTCTTGCGATCGACAGAATCTGGAATCGTGTGGACGGAGCCATCGAGCTTCATGACGTTAACAACTCCCGTATGTTGGCTGCGAGCAGTCGCTGCCCAATTGGAAGGTATCGTAGATGTTATGCAAGGCATTCGCATGTCCTTCATTGCAACCTCACTTAAAGTCAAAATTAACATTCCACACGACGCAATACCATCTCCTATAGAATGGTTTGGCCCTCCCGAATGTACGGCAGTAATGCTTGCTCCGACCATTCCGAGCGCCCACGTGCCTCGCGGATCAAGCGGCGATATGCCGGCTCGAATTTCATCGAGCGCTACAATATTGGACAATCCCTCCGGGAAGTCTCGGAAGCCCAACGCGACGTTGAACCCGCCGATACCACTACCCCAGACTTTGCTTGCTGTTCGAACCAAATCGTCGGTGTCGGTCTGGAAACCAAACGGACAATGCGGTTGAAACGTGAAGCATGGCGGATTGATCCCCATATTGAAAGCGTAGTTCCCGCGCGCATACGAATGACCAGTTACGCCCGCAAGTAATCCTCGTTCGTACAGGACACTGTTAAAGCTGTCGCTTGGACATCTCATGAAGGACAAGTTCACGTTTCGCATGTCTCGATTAGAAACATCATCAATTGGTAGGTCGCGAAGGACGGTCTGCGACAAACTTGCTTGCTCCAAATACGGAAGGAGCGAACAAACCCAATTGGATTGCAGTCGATCTGGTTCAGTGCTCGGACTAATTCCCATCGCGACACGGTCGAATGTACCGATGGGTAGCAGTCCATTCCCGTATGGCTCACCTCGCCCCTTCCAAGACATCGCAGGCGGAAGTTTTCGATGTGCGCTCTCGAAATTGTGGAGGGCAATTCCCAATTGTTTGAGGTTGTTTTGGCATTGCATCCGCCGAGCCGCCTCACGCGCCATTTGAACTGCGGGAATCAACAGGCCAATCAATAGGCCAATGATAGAAATGACTACCAACAATTCAATCAGCGTAAAACCAGTTTTCGTTCGTTGCGGCTGCATGATCAATCTCCAATCGTTTGTTACTTTGATTCTAAATGATCCGAGCGCAAAACGCCCGCGATTGCTGGTAATTGCTTCACAATTCTCCCGCGAGGGTCAATGATCGCAGTTCCACGCCAGCTAGAACAAACCAAATTCCACGTCCGAGTTTCGATGGCTCGCATCCGAACACTCAATAGTTGGCGTTGGAAAAGTTCTGGATAATCTGCGAAGTCACCATCGTACATCACATAAACGATCGCTTCCACTCGTTCGTCCTTTCGAAATTGTGGTAGCCATGGATGCCATGATTCGTAGCAAACGGCAGCAGCAATGGTGTGTAGCGTACCTTGTTGATCACTAAACGAAAGCAAATGGAAATTTCGGCCAGAAGAAAAAGGAGCCGTAAGTTGAAAATAGGGCAAAATTGTGTTTCGAACAAAATCGAATCGTAGCCAATTGGGCAATCCCTCACGCAACGGTACGAGCTGAATCTTTTCATGGCAATCGATTTCGGCAGTTCGAGATACGAGACAGCCGCAGTTGTATCGGTTCAAGTGCGGTACTTCGAGGCCGTATTTCATGATTGACGTTGGATCTGCGATCGTCACGCCAAACATGCAGTTCGTGCAATATTGCGGGAGGAGATTCGCCTTGAAATCTTGCAGTGTTAGTCGTTCAGGATAAGTGCTTTCCTGCTTGGTTGGTGGCTCATACCAACTTTCGCTCAAACTCGACTCCGGCCAGACAATGAGATCAACCTTACCATCGGATTTCAAACTCTCCATAGTCAATTGATGAAGTGTTTTCCATGGCTGCCACGCTTCGTTAGGCTTGAATTGAAAGTGGGGCTGAACGAGCATTGCCGAAAATCCAAGTGACTGCACATGCACTCTGGATTCGATCACAATTCCACCAATCCAAAGAATTGCAAGACACGTCGCCCCTATCAGGGGGCCCTGCCAACGCTTGAATTCACATTCAGCAAAGTCTGGAACTAGTAAGAAGCCCAAAAAATACGATACGAATGTCAGCCCAAAGGGCGTAAATGTGTTCGACCATTGTGCCAGCGGCGTTGTAGCAATCGCCAAAATAGGATTGGTCACAGCCCAGGTCAATCCAAGCCACGCCTGGATCAGTTCCGTCAATGTTGCCACAATAGCAATTGGAAGCGCTGCCGCCGTGATGGAAAGCTGTCGAAGTGAATGGATTGCAACGGCAATTGCGACAAATTGCGAACTGAAGGCGACACAACCTGCGCCTCGAATAATGAAGCTCCACATAGTAATCGTTGAATGAAAGAAGCCAGTTATTAGCCAACACATTGCAAAACCGACGGCCATCGATTCTACACCACAACGGATCAATGAGCATGTTGTGAATTTTCCACCCCAAAGGCAAATCATCGAAGCTAAGGAGATCCAATAAGTTGGCAACGAATACGGAGTGAATGCGATCGCATAAAGAAAGATGGCTGAGATTGCAACTACACTTCTTACGCCGTTCGAAAAAACCAAAGTTACGATACAGATTAACAGCGCAACATCCATCAATCGCCAAAACAGTGCACTGAACAGTAGGACGGCAATTGCTATACTCGCAACTCGGTCAAGCTTGAACATGTTGAAACCTGTTCCATCGAACATTGACTTCCGAAGAAGCCACGGCTCGATTCAATCGCCACGTCCAGATCAATGTTGCGAATGAATTACCGTAGGACGGCAACGAAAACGGTGTAAAAGGTAGCGAAAAAAGAAGAAGCGTCGACACTGTAAAAAACTCGCCATTTGACGTTTGGAGATTGACTTGCACAAATAACGACGAACCACTGCTATCAACAAGACGTTTTGTCGGCACCACTGATATTACGGGAAATTCCGTCAATTGGACGAGAGACCAAATGCAGGGGAATGAAATTTCGCAGAACGGGTATTCGAAGTTATCCAAAAACACGGTAAAGGCGTTTTCCAAACAATAGAAGTACCAAACCAAGACTGCCAACAATTCCGATTAACGCCCATCGCACCCAACCATAGGTACCATAGAGCGCACCAAGATTCGGTTCCGGTAGGTTATAACCAGTTAACCGAAATAGACTATCATCCGGAACGACTTGAGACCAATTGGATAAGGTAAGCGTTTGATGGTCTTCATCCAGATCTCCCTTCTTATTTTTGTACTTGGTTATGGAATCAACGCGTCTAAGCAAATGCAATTCATTTGCCCCAAACGTCTCATCGTCATACTTGTATGAATCCACATGTTCGAAACGCTCCCCGCTGGCAATGACGATCATGGAATCGCGTTTACTCACCAATTGATAAAAATTCTTTGGATCAAGTTCCAATAGAACGTTTTCATAACGAACTTTCCCCGGAGGATGGAAAGTTAGATTAACCAAAACATGAGCAGAATCTTTTTCAATGGTTTTTACGGTCGCTCCTGGAAGAACAAACAGTTCTACTATTTCGATGTCAAAGAATCGAATCGAATCGAGCAAGATCCCTCTTCGGGATTCTTCGAATTTTTTCATGCGAACGTCCTTGTTAGTTCTCGCATCTAACGCTTGCAAGTTTGTTTTTCCTGCTACATCCTTGCCAAGTTTGAAGCTGTAATTCGCATTGCAACCAATCGTCTCTTTCTGACTAATCAGCAAAGCGTTCTCCCGTTTGATGACATGCCGAACCTTTTCATAAGGTTGAGAGACCTTGTTAGTCTTGACTGCGTAAATGTTAGCCAAATCAACATCGACTGCAATTTCGTTCTGCAGAAACTTTTTTACCAAGGCATGACTTTTCGCGATTTCGGTGAGAAGAACACTTTTTTCGTCCGCGAGGACAGTTGCGTTTAAAAGGTTGATTACAACAATCGCACAAAGAAACATAACGCGGAAATTACCAGCCATTTCGGAGATCCTAAGCACTAGACTTCTAAAAAACGCAGAAATATTGTCGACGAACGGAACATGTCACCCTACGGAAACTGTTTCTCCGCAGGGCAAATAATTAACCAGTTGCGATGAATTCAGTAATTGCGCAAAGCGTTAACCATCATCCCAACGAATCATCAAGGATTTACAAATTCGTGCCGTGCGCCAAGCGCATTTCAGCTACACGAACAAGTATTCGATCCCCTGTACTTTGCGCAACCGCAAGTAGCCCCAAAATATTCTATACATGTGTAAACGGAACAATTTGCATAAGCCGTCCCACATACATCGGCAGGGTCACCGCACCAACCCGCATTGGATTCAGGCGCACAACTTGACACAACTGCAACAGCCAATAAAAGACTGCCAAGCATTCTAACCATAACACAACTCCAATAACTAACTAACGTGACGAAACGGTCAGCGATTGTACCAGCTTCGGATACAAAGGATGATCGGTAAAAACGCAGATTAATTGATTCGGAAGAGTTCTGCCATATCTTACAGTCCAATTGATCCTTTGAGACTCCCACGGCAACAGAGTAGCTGCATGTTCTTCTAGTTGAATACAAGAACACGATGCTGATATTCCAAGAATACGCAAGCTACGTCGCGATGAATTCTTAATAAAAATGTGCCCCTGATGCTGAAGTGGTTTGTTTGAATCAGTATTTGACCCAACGTGCAAATCAACAGTTGGCGGGGACAACTCTATGCCATCAATCAAATGACCGAAGGATAGGAATAACATTACTCCGACTGCAAGTATGGACAAAATTACCAAAAAAACCCCTACACTTCGCCTTCGATTGAGAAAGACAGTCTGCAAAAACAATGCTCGACGTGCTAATGCAGGACGGGGATTATCTCTTGGCATTTCAATGCACACAGACTCATGACTCGATTGCGAATTTGTTTCATTCATGCGAATCCCTCCGGCGCCCGAAATCGCTCGACTCGGATGTGACAGGAGTCAGTAAACTCGCGGAGACGAAACGAATCGCTAACTTGCGTGAGTCGCCATTCGTTTTGTTGATAGTAAATTGCACTTGCAATGAAGCGACATTTTCAGGAAAGTCGTCCTGTACAAAATCAATTCTTAACGCTTCGAGTGAACGAGCCGCACTTTCCCGAATTGTCACGACCGACGCGGTAGTACAATCGCACGAGGTGCGGATCGAACTTATTTCAGCCGAATCAGAGATACCCAACTGACTCAACAGAATACAAACGTAGTGTGGTTGATTGGAAAAAACGATTCCGAAATCAAAAACGTCAATCGATTTATCTGGCCCAATCGCTGCCGCTACACTCTTTGGGGTAGTTGGGCTTGCGTTCAGACCAAAAACTACGCCCGAAACGATCAGGAGAGCGAGCAACAACCCAGCAAAACACTGGAGAGCTGGAGAGCTGGAGAGCTGGAGAGCTGGAGAGCTGGAGAGCTGGAGAGCTGGAGAGCTGGAGAGCTGGAGAGCTGGAGAGCTTTGTTTCCAAAATTCTGACCTCGACGTAAATCGGTCGGTAGACACAGGAAAACACGGATCTGAAATGATTAAAGCAGATTTTTGGATATTCGTCAACTAGGAATATCGACAAAGTAAAAAACGGGCCATATTTTTTCGTTAGAGCGAAAAACGCCAGTTTTTTTGCTTTGGAATACTAATCGACAGAAAGCTCAGAGGTATAGAGATCACGGAGTTCTATTTCGAATTTCGCATCTTCAATGACTTGTCGAAATTTCAATGGATCGGATTTTATCTGATGTGCTAAACATGGCGTTACACCGGTGTCGTCCTAAGGTTTCTCTTGCACTTGATGTCTTGCGCGAACTATGCGATATTCATTATGGTAGCAGCACCGCGCGACTGGTCTGGTGATGACGTACGAAACGCAATACAACACTGGGCAGCTTGTGCTGCTCCGCAGAGACTTACTTCGACTTATCGTAAAGTGGTTGCCATTAGGCGCTATGCATTTTGATGCAGTCGCTGTAGGATGCATTTCTTGGTTTTTGCGTTTGAAATCCAATAACGCGCCGCTTCGTTCAGTTCTGGGAGCGAATTCATGAATCAATTGTTCTGGTGGCTGTGCAAGTTTGGACTTCGGCTGCGGTACTCTGTTCGAGTCGAAGGAGCCGATCAACTTCGATCACTCGATGGACCAACGCTCGTTCTTCCAAATCATCCGGCGTACATTGATCCGCCGTTACTCGCAAGTCATCTACAATTGCATCGACCGCTTCGACCGCTCGTGTTTACAAAGACATATCGATCGTGGCTACTGCGGCCGTTCTTCGCGATGATCAAAGCCATCGAAGTCCCAGACCTTTCCTTGCATAGCCAAGACGCTCGCAACAAAGGAGGTGTTCTAGTCGATGATATCGCTGCGCTATTGGACGAAGGCGAGTGCCTATTGATCTATCCGTCCGGTCGCATCCAACGCGGGAATCGAGAGATCGTTGGCGCGTCCCGATCCGCATTCGAATTGGTTTCCAAACGACCGAATCTTAACGTCGTTTTGGTTCGCACTCGCGGTGTTTGGGGAAGCAAGTTCAGTTGCGCTCAAACTGGGGCGCTGCCGAATCTTGCAAAGTCGTGCAGTTGGGGATTTTTTTGGACGATTGCGAGTCTGTTTGTTATCTTACCGAAGCGACAAGTTACGGTTCAGGTACGAGTTGTAAGGTCGGCGGAATTGCCGATGGCGAGCCGAGCGGTTTTTAACGAGTACTTGGAAAATTGGTATAACGCTGATGGCGGAGAAGAACCGGTCTTTGTGCGCTATCATCATCTGGCTGGGCCGACACAAGGTGATTTCGCGATACGTGAAGTGGAGCATAAATCGGATGGTGTAGAGTATAGTGAGAGGATTGTTGAGCGAGTTAACGAATTGGTTAAGCGTCATTTGAATCGTTCTGGGAGTTTGGCTGCGGGCCGTGCTGAAAGGAAAGATGACAAGTCGAAGAGTACGGAGTTTGAAGCGGTGGATTGCGAAGTTGAAAGCCCTGACTTCGATTTCGGAGAAATCGACCTACGATGGCGCAACGCTGACACCACTTTGGAATCGCTCGGACTTGATAGCCTCGATAGGATGGACCTGTCGCTATTGATCGAACGTGAATTTGGTCATAGCAACGCGGTGGTTGCGGAACATCTTGGTCAATTGTGGGCATTGGCCCAAGGCATCGGTGTTCTGAATACCGCTATCGAGACGTTGGTTCCAAAATCCTGGTTTGCCCAGCGCTGCAAGCCGTGTCCAGCACGCAGTTCAGATGGTAACACGATCGGTGAAGCATTTTTGAACCATGCAATTGGCCATCTGGACGATGCGATCGTAAACGACGCTCATTCCGGTGTGCTAACCCATCGACGAACGCTTGTCGCAGTTAGATTGTTTTCGAAAGAATTTGCGAAACTACCCGAGAAGCATGTCGGTGTTCTATTACCGGCATCGGTTGCTGCAGACATCGTTTTCTTTTCGCTGGTGTTGGCCAACAAGATTCCGGTTTTGCTGAACTGGACAACAGGGCCATCCAATCTAACTCATGCTGCAAAGCAAACGTCCATCCAACACGTCATAACCGCGAAAGCATTCGTCGATCGGCTGAATCTGCAGATGCCAAATGTAACGTTCATTTTTATGGAGCAATTGAAGTCGAAACTCAGCAAGCTGACAGCATTGCGTGAGTTGATCAAAACGTACGCGAATGCTCGGTCATCGATTGCAACGTTCTCACCGCCAAATCAAGACGATACGGCCGTGTTTTTGTTCACGTCAGGTTCAGAAAGCACGCCAAAAACGGTACCGTTGTCCCACCGAAATCTTATGGTGAATTTGCGCGATGGATTAGCGGCGTTTAATGCAAACACTCATGATTCCGTCCTCGGTTTTTTACCTCCGTTTCATAGCTTCGGATTGCTCGCCAACATATTGATGCCGCATTTAAGCGGAATTCGATGTACTCGTTTTGCCGATCCGACTGACGTTCAAGCTTTGAAGCGATTGATCAACGCATACAAGCCTAGTCTCCTATTCACGACACCGACGTTGTTGGCTCGTTTATTGTCAATCTGTTCGCTGGGTGATATGGATAGTCTTCGCAAAATCGTTACCGGGGCCGAACGCTGTCCGGACGGAGTCATTCAATTGTCTGAATCGGTTATTCCCAAAGCAACCGTACTGCAAGGATACGGGATTACAGAATGCTCACCAGTAATCTCCTTAAATACACTTGCCGCGAGTAAGCGAGGTACGACTGGCAAGCCCATCGCCAGTGTCGAAACTCGAGTGATTGATGTCGATAGTGGCTGCGTTGTTCCAGCGAACGAGACGGGCATGCTGGTCGTTTCCGGTCCATCGATTTTTCCAGGATATCTGAATTACGATGGGCCATCTCCATTTATTCAAATGGAAGGAAAGACTTGGTACAAAACGGGTGATATTGTCTCCATCGACGAAGAAGGGTTTATCACTATTCGTGGACGACTAAAACGATTTCTGAAGGCTGGCGGTGAAATGATTTCACTACCGGCGTTGGAAGAACCGTTTAGTCGCATTTACCCTGCTTCGGATTTAGGTCCAAGGGTCGCTGTCGAAGGCATCGAAACTGAGAACTCTCGCCTCATCGTTCTGTTCAGTACCGAACCAATAACGATGAGTGAAGCGAACAAGATTACATTCGAGGCCGGATTCCGGGGCGTGATGAGGATCGATGAAGTGCGACGAATGAAGTTGATACCGCTGCTTGGAACAGGAAAGATCGACTACCCGCAGATGCGAGCGATGATATTGGCTAAGTAAGTTCATCGGTTAGGTCATTCAAATCCTGGGGTAGCACATCATGGCGGGCAAGCACAGTTCTTTGTTCAGTTCTGATACAGTTGAGTTACCCATCGCGTGTCCCTAATATGAGCGACAAAAAGCATGGAAGCGTCGAATTCTCGAAACCTTTTGATCCGTAAATGGACTTTTGAGTCGAAGGAACAAGACATTTAACACTTGCCAAAACAAGATCTTGTGAATGCACCATCACTTGTCCGCCCCTTAACGCATTCGTTACGACAAAGACTCTTCAAACATTGGAGCCAGCTCATGTCGAATTGAGCTGACGTGTTGCAGACGATGAAGCGATACGCCGCCATCAGTTGCATAAGCAATTTGAAAATCGCCTAGAACGCGCAAAGTACGACGTAGATATAGCATCGCGACGGTATCAATCTGTCGACCCTGGCATTGCTACAATCCCTGCAATCGACTGATGATCGCAAAGCTGTGCTGAATACTCAACCAGAAACAGACGTGTCGCCGGAACAGACAGTTTCAAGTCTGGACGATCTGGATCGAATGATACAGGACTTCATGATAAAGCATGAAGTGCCGGGCGGGAGTATTGCAGTTACTGCCAAGGGCGGAGTCGTTTATTCGAAGGGTTTCGGCTACGCGGACGTCGAGGCTAAAACATCCGTGCAGCCAACGAGCTTGTTCCGAATTGCAAGTCTTTCAAAACCCATAACGGCAGTTGCGGTCCTTCAATGGATCGAGCATTTGTTACAGCATCGCGGTGGTTGGGATCGAGACAAATCCTTTGACCCCATGTTTCAATCAGTCCGTTTCGCGAAACAGCAAAAGATCGCCGCACCTGCCGGACAACGTGAAGTCATCGTCGCTATGTTAAATCAGAAATTGGATTTTGATCCTGGTGAGCGATACGCATATTCCAACTTTGGATACTGCCTTCTCGGACGGGTCATCGAGAAACTTGCTGCAATGCATTACGAAAAGTACGTTCAATTAAAAGTTTTGCAACCGCTAGGTATCCAATTTATGCAGATTGGCAGAACTCGGTTGGAAGGAAGAGTCGCGGGAGAAGTGCGATACTATGCGACTGGCAAAACCAAGTCCGTTTTTCAATCCGATCTAGGTGAAT
>JAYVPE010000525.1:0-3930 GCA_043757575.1 Pirellula sp. | reverse complement strand
CACCGCTACCAACATCGACAACCACTCCCAGTTCGTCTTGGCTCGTGGATGCGCAAAACGACGGCAGACGGTGTTTCGTCGGCGGTAGTCATTTTTGGCAAGGATGGATCAGGCGTCAGATCGCAAAGTCGCTGTAGTCGGCACAATCCCCCCGAGAATTCTGTGAATCTGTTCGCTTTGCGAGCTCTGTGCAAAAACGGCGTGCCATCTTTGAAAGTGAAATTCTTTGAGCTTTGCCCTAACCGAAACTCTCACTCGTTTTTTAAGCGAGTAACACCAACCATGAATCAGATGTTGACCCAATTTGGATGGAGTTCCGCAATCTGGATGTGCCTATTACTGGGAACCACGTCTGCGCAATCCGTTATCAATCGCTCTCTTGCTGCTGCTGACAAACAAGGAGTTCTCGAACCGTACAAAGATATCGAGGTCGCGACTGCGGAAATGGGTGTTGTACGCGAACTCTTCGTCAAGCCTGGTGATGTGATTGAGGAAAAGGCAGCGATCGGGCGACTTGATAACGAGCAACAACGGTTCTTAGTACATGAAGCTGAATTGGATGCAAGTGCATTAGGGATCCTCGAAACCGCTCGGCGTGAAGTTGATTTCAATATCCGTCGGGTCGAAGAAACGTCCAAATCCGTCGCAACTGGCAAATCCAGTATCAAAGAACTCGAACGGTACAAACTGGATTTAAATATTTCCAAAGCGAAGTTACAGGCACAAGAAGAGGCGAAACTGATTTCGCATGCAAGGCTTGAAAAAGCACAGTTGATGTTGCAGGAACGCACTATTCGATCACCGCATCGTGGTACGGTGGTCACAGTCTATCGCGATGTGGGGGAATACATAGCTGGAAATTCACCAGCGATCATTCGCTTGGTTGACACATCCAAACTGCGAGCCCGTTTTTACTTGTCCGACGAAGCTGCTCAGCGCTTTCGAAAGACTGGGCACGCGGAAATTCGACTTGCGAACCACGTCGTCGTACGGGCCGAGATAGAGTTCGTGGCCCCTTTTGCGATTGCGGACGGACATGTCATCGAAATGACTGTGATTATTGAAAATGAAGATGGCCTTATCCGATCATCGAGTTGCGAATTAGTTCAGTCCTAGATCGAAAAATAGCGTTATGAACAACAGCGACCTTATTCCAATCAACCCTCGTTCTTTAAATCGCCCGTCGGTCGCTGGTGATCGTGGGCCGGACTACATTCAAAGTATGTTCGAGGTTGCTGAATCCGTTCAACAGTTATTCTCAGTTGTGTTGAATCCGGACCCGATTAATAGCGAGGAATCGCAAGCTTCCGTGTCCGGTGGCGATACTGCGGAGAAAGCGGAGAAAGGGGTATTAGCCGTCCAGGAAACCGCAATACCTGCGTTCGATATCCTGGCGAACACTTTCATGCAATCCATCGTAAACTACGTTGCGGGAGTGAGTGGACTCTCGATCGGACTGCTTGTGACATCGAAATCAGGCATAGTCGTCCAGTCAGTTCATAGCGGATGGGATTCGAGCGACTTCCGAATCCAAAGCCGAGTTTTGGCCAAGATCGCAAAGGAGTGTGTTTGGCGCAAGGAGCCGCGATTCTCCACAGATGCATTTGGGGGGGGTGAAAATGAGTTCGGAGCTCCCGATAATCGGGATGGCGTAGCGAACACGAAAGTAGTCGACGCTACCACCGGACGAGTTGGGGTAAGCGCTTGCCTCAGCGAATTGTCTAGGACCATTGGGACACCACTCTTCGCTATCCCATATCAACTCAAAGAGTCATCTGGCTTTGCTGTGTTTCTTTGCGAAGCAACCCCGTGCGTCGAGAATGGGATTGCTAAGTTTTTCTCTGGGGCGAGTCAAATATGGCTTGGCAGGTCATCGTTGGAGAGTTTAGTTCGACAGTTGGACACGTGGCTGATAGTTCGCCGATGCAGTTGGTTCGCTCGAATAGTGAGCGTGGTAGAATCGATTCGTTCGAACCCACGATGGTGGATGATACCAATTGGAATTTTTTGCGGTGCATTGCTTGCACCGATACCATACTTTCCACGTCGAGATTGTGTCTTTGAACCCGAAACGAAGCAGTATTTGTCTAGTCCTGTTCAAGGAAGGATTGCTAGTTGCGAAGTTCGACCTGGAGATCATGTGGAAAAAGGACAGCTCATGGCACGCATCGATGATGATCAGTTGCGACGAGATCTAGCAACGGCCCAAGGAGAATACGACAGTGCACTTAAAAAACGAGATTCCGCATTGGCAACACGGGCCATCGGAAACGCTGGTCTTGCCAAAATTGAGATGAATCAGGCAAGTCGGAAAATGGAAAGCATCCAGGATCAATTGCGTCGACTTGAGATTCGAGCGACCACTGACGGGATTGTGGTCCAGGGAGACTGGCAACGTAATATCGGAATGCCATTGACGTTGGGTCAAAGTCTCTTTGAAGTGGCGGAATTGAAATCCATGACTGCTGAACTGCGTCTACGCTCCTCTGATCTCGCACAGATCAACGTCGGTGACGAGGTCAGTGTGCGAAGCGATGCCTCAGGAATTGCAACCTTTCGTGGCAAAATTAGTCGCATCGAACCCCGAGCGACCGTGATCGATGAGGCCGCAGTCTTCATTGCCGATGTGGTCATTCATGATCCTGAGTTGCAGCTTAGACCCGGAATGAAAGCTTCCGCCCAAATCAACGCAGGCTGGCGAACTCTAGGCTGGTATTTGTTTAATCGCCCGTACCGTTGGATTGCAAACCAATGGATTTGGTAATTCGCATTTTTATTCAATTCATATTCACCTCCTAGCGTAATCATGTCCGGTCCAAAACATCGCATACGACCCGAACTTTGTTTTTCGCCAGCACGCACTGGTGACGAGGTCTACTACGTCGTTGAGGACCGAATAAACCATCGGTTTTGGAAAATTGGCTTGCTGGAATACGAGGTATGTTCCGCGCTGAACGGAGAGCGTTCGATTGCGAGCGCGACCGCTTTGTTGGCGAAAAGAAGCAAATTGGGCGCGGCAGCAGGAGTCGAAAAATTGAGGGTGATAGGCTCCTGGCTATCGCATATTGGACTAGTGGAGACTGTCGGTCGCGATGCTGCAGAGAATGAATCTGGGCCGCCGAAGCCAGAAACAGCTAATTCCCAATCCCTACGACTATTCGATCCAAGCTTTTTTCGCATTCCCGTTCTTTCGTCGGAAACGGTTGATAGGTTTTCAAGCGGAATGACTTGGTTGATATCCATTCCTTGTTTGGTTGCAGCCGCTATCCTTTGGTGCATTGCGGTCATCATGGCATTTCAAAATCGAGAGGAATTGCTCGCCTTAGGAAGGAAGCTCTTCGTTCCTGGGAGTCAATGGTGGTTACTCGTGGCATGGTTGGTGCTCAAAGTTGTGCACGAGGCTGGCCATGCGATCGCCACCGTACGAGTCGGCGCTAGATCGAACGGTGCTGGGATTGGATTCATGTTTTTTGCCCCGTCGCCCTTTGTGGATGTTACGAGCCTATGGAGCGTTCCGAAACGTTGGTCTCGCGTACTGGTTAGTTCGGCTGGTATGTTCTTTGAAGTTACGCTTGCCGCCGTAGCAATCATTTGCGCGTGTACGATTGATAATTCGAGCGTCAAGTACTTATGCTTCACCATTGCAACCCTTGGGACGTTTACGACTGTAGCATTCAATGGAAACCCGTTAATGCGATTTGACGGCTACTACATTTTAATCGACTTAATCGATCGTCCAAATCTCTGGCAAGACGCTTCGCAATCGATGAAGGCCTACTTCTCAAGCTGGATTTGCAGAGGAAAAAGCAGCAATTCTTGGTCGGTTCTGCTGTTGCTCTACGGAGTTTGCAGTTGGATCTCAAGGATGCTGTTGATAATAACGATGGGCTGGGGGATGTGGATGACTTGGGACGGTGCAGGTTTAGTGGT
>JAYVPE010000524.1:0-3933 GCA_043757575.1 Pirellula sp. | reverse complement strand
GAAATCGAAAAAAATCAAACCAGCCCCGCTGGCCGGGTCGCCGCTGCGCTGCGAAAATCAAGCTCCGACGAACAAGCGTTCGCTTGTTTAAGGACTAGGTTGCAACCTGTCCGTTCCGAGTTTTTACACAACATTTCAGGTTGGATCTTCGTGCAGATTGATTTGCCGTTGAGCGTGATTTAGTCGCGAGTAGGTCCCGCCCAATCGAATCAATGCATCATGGTCTCCCACCTCCGTAATTCGGCCTTTTTCGAGGACGATGATTCGGTTGGCTTTGCGAAGGGTGCTAATGCGGTGAGCGATGGCGATGGTCGTGCGTCCTTGAACCAGCACATCGAGCGCTTCTTGGATTTCGCGTTCCGTCTCAGTATCGACCGCCGAAGTAGCTTCATCCAAGATTAAAATACGCGGATCGGTGAGCAAGGCTCTTGCAATTGAGATACGTTGCCTTTCGCCGCCGGAAAGTGATTGACCACGTTCGCCCACCAGCGAATCGTAACCATCTGTAAGACGCAAAATGAAGTCATGGGCTTTGGCAGCTCTCGCCGCTGCGATCACTTGTTCGTGAGTCGCCTCGGGGCGTCCATAAGCTATGTTCTCCGCAATCGATCCGAAGAACAAAAATGGTTCCTGCAGTACGATGCCGATATTGCTTCGGTACTCCGTGATCGGAAATGATCGAATGTCGATTCCGTCTACTAAAATCGAACCGCTACTGACATCGTAAAAGCGACATACCAAATTGACTAGCGTACTTTTGCCTGCACCGCTTGGTCCGACCAAACCAATCATCTCACCTGGTTGAATATCCAAGCTGATGTTGTGAATGACTTGGCGCGACCCGTATCGGAACGTCAAGTCATTGAGCGTAACACGTCCCCTTACTCGCCCCGGTCGGACGGGCTTTTGCGGTTCGGAAACGCTGGGAACTCGGTCGAGAATTTCAAAAATTCGATTGGTTGCGGCTGCCGTGCGCTGCGCATTGGCGAGGAGTCGGCTCATGTCGTCGAGACGACCGTAGAGTGTGCCAATTCGATTTACGAACAAAACAAGTACGCCGATGGTAATCGCCCCGCGTGAAACCTGGTAAGCGCTGAACCCCCATACAAACAGAAGTCCAATATCGGTAAGGAGCGTAATGATCGGCGAAAAGGCCGCCCACAATCGGTTTACGCGATTGTTCGCGCCTAGCACATGATCATTGCTTTGCTTGAAACGTTCTACCTCACGATGTTCCTGTGCGAACGCTTTGACCACGCGAATGCCTGGAATCGTGTCAGCCAAAACGTTAACCATTTCGGCCCAAGCTGCGCTGCCGCGAGCAAAGCCCATTCGGATTTTGCCTTGAACTCGAGAAACGGCCCATGCAATGAAAGGAAATGGCAATAGCCCAACGATCGCAAGCATAGGATCAAACAGGAACAGCACGACTGCGGTAAAACCTATCATCAAAATGTCGGTTGCAAAGTCGACCAAACTGATCGAGAGGAAATCGCAGATGCGTTGCGTATCGCTGCTAATGCGAGAAATCAAATCTCCTGTTCGTTTTCCACCGAAGAATTCCAACGACAGTTTTTGAAGATGGGAATAGGTTGAATTGCGGAGGTCCGCGCTTATCTGCTCGCTAACCGAAGCAAGCGCATAGGTCTTTGCCCACGCCAAAGCCCAACTGAGCAGCGCGGACAAAAGTAAACCACCGAGCAACCAAGGCACGAGACTGAAATTAGCAAGGGTCGTCGCAACGTCTGCCGCAGCTCTGGCCGCTGCGTCCGCAGCTGCGATACTTTCGGCTTGGGCTGCAACGTTATTCGCAGCATCTGCCATCGCCTTTTTTGCTGCGTCAATCATCTTTAACGAATTGTCTCTAGATGCAAGATGCGGGTCGAATACTTTATCGACCAAAATCGCGGTTAATATAGGAGGTAGGAATGAAGCTGCCGTGCTAAGAAAGGTCAACGCAAAGCCGACCAAAATCATCGAAGCTCGCGGCTTGGCGAAACGAGTCAGTCGCCAAAGCGAACGATTGGTGTCTGGGGCAGGCGCTGGAGCACAGTTGCTGCAAATCATTTGACCGACCAACATGGACCCGCCACAGGATGGGCAAATCGACGCCGAAAGTTCTGTCTCTGCGGATTTGCCTGCTCTTAATAATTTCAACTTAGTCGCCAGCAGTGCTGCGGAGCTGGTGTTTCCGGTGGTGAATCGCCACGCTTGTAACAGGTGTTCGTCGCCGAGAAGTTCAAGAATCCCGAGACCGGAGCGATCCAGTTTTTTGATATCGCTAATATCGGCCAGGTCCCACCTCAGCCATGGAGCCAATGGCTCATTCGGAATTGTCGGCTGTCTTGCAATGATTCCAAGATTCGTCAGGATTACAATTCCACTACCGAATCGCAATTTTTCGTCTAGATTGGGTTCAAACCAAGTGATAACTTCTTCGCCTGGCCGCAACTGAGCCCGTAGCTCCTTTTTGAAAGCGACTGGAATTGCAGCGGGAGCGTTTGAAGTCGACGAATGGGTGGTATTGGCTAGAGCGTTCACAAAGGATTTTGGATGAGGTTCTAGGTTCTATGAGTTAGACTGGACGCCATAAGATAACTACAAAAAAGGCATTGATGTTAATAGTATGGCGATAACACAAGATGACGGGAAGTTCAGAATTCGTTAAGATTTTGCTTAACTAGTGACTGATGCTATTGCTTAAAACATTGCGATTGGAGATTTGATGTTGGTACGCGACATTCTATTTTTGCTAAAGGAAGACTTCCCGGATGGTCCAGGTCAGCCGTACTTTTGTCCTGATTGTGCTGTGATTACTGGTGTATTGAGCTATTTTCCAAAACTACGGCACACCCTGGATATTCGGTTCGCCGACTTTCCGGTTCCTCGCTCTGAAATCGTTGGACTGATTGGCAAGGACCATCAAGATTGCCCAGTATTGATCTTGGGCAAAGCGCCACCGTTGGACGCTATCGTATTTCTCACCGGCCAAACCGAGGGTCGGTACTATATCTCAGGTGCCAAAGCCATTGCCAAATATTGGTCGCACATTAACGGTGTATCTCGCCCACACTGAGCAGTGCTATGACCATACCCGACGAGCCATTAAACGCAGAATTTCTGTTCGACCTCTCGCCGTCGATCGAGCCGCATGACAAAGCTGTAGATGACGATCGAGAACCCATCGACTATGTCCAGGATAGCGATACCTGCGACTGGGTGCCACCGATTCGATCTGTTCCTGAAGAGGATCGCGAGTCGTTCATTAGGCTATCGCTTGTA
This sequence comes from Pirellula sp., assembly GCA_043757575.1. GTDB lineage: Bacteria > Planctomycetota > Planctomycetia > Pirellulales > Pirellulaceae > JBKCUI01. The sequence goes on along the minus strand of JAYVPE010000524.1, from coordinate 651 downwards.
AATGGTATTGGCCCTCGATTGCTGGCCGGGCTTGTCGATCACTTTGGGTCGGCAGATGCGGTTCTAAGGGCAACGCTCTCTCAGTTAGGTCAGGTGTCGCGCATCGGTCCCAAGCTGTCAACGTTGATTCGGGACTCAAGCCAATGCGATCTTGCCGAACGCGTGTTTCAACATTGCAACGATCATGGTGTTCAAATTATCATCGCAGGTGATCCGGAATTTCCTAGGCTCTTGGCAGAGTTGCCCGACCCACCGGTTATGCTATTTGTTCGTGGAGCATTTCATAAAAACGACCAGCTATCGATCGCTATGGTTGGAACTCGCCATTGCACCAATTATGGCCGAACGATGGCCGAACGCATTTCTAAAGCGTTGGCCCGTTATGGCATTACGATCGTTAGCGGATTGGCTCGGGGAATTGATGCGATATGTCACAGAGGTGCTATCGAATCTAACGGACGGACCATCGCTGTTCTTGGTAGTAGTGTTACGGACATCTACCCGCCAGAACACAAAGAGCTTGCAGATCAGGTTGCGGAGCACGGCGTTTTGGTCAGCGAAACGCATCCCTTTTCGAAGCCCAAGGCGGGCATATTTCCGCAGCGAAATCGGATTATTAGCGGGTTGAGCCTTGGTACGATTGTTGTCGAA
>JAYVPE010000523.1:0-3936 GCA_043757575.1 Pirellula sp. | reverse complement strand
GGGCGATAAGAATCTGAAGCCAGTTGCTTGAACTGGCTCGGGGGCGATTGATCAGACGTGCTTTAAGTCTTGGGGGATCGATTCCGCAAAGCTGTAATGCTCTCCACCCGCTCCGATGATGAGATGGTCATAGAGCGGTATTCCAAGCAGATTTCCGGCTTGGGCAAGTCGTTTCGTAACGGCTCGGTCTTCATTGCTTGGGTAAACATCGCCTGACGGGTGATTGTGTCCAATGATCAGTGATGCAACGCCATTCATAATGGCATAGCGGAACACTTCGCGAGGATGCACTAGACTTGCATCCAGCGTTCCCATGGTCACAACCTCGATGTATTTCACTTTCATCTTGGTATCCAAGCCAATCGCCCAAAAATGCTCTTTGTCTTGATCGACAATACTTTGAGCGGCGAGCCATGTTCGAAGTGCTTCGGCAACTTTCACGTTGCTATCAAGTTTTCCTGTGATCTTGGTTTTAACAAGCATGGTTACACCGACTCCCTTTCAGCGTTCGAATCATCGCAAGAGGTTGCGTCCATCGGCTGCAATCCGTGCATGAATTCAACGGCTTTTGATGCATAAGAAGCGGCGGTAAAGATGGCTCGTTTGTCGTTCTTCAAAACATGTAGCCACGTTGCGAGATACTCCGCGTGGTCTGCTCGAAGCTCGGGCGTGATGTTCAAATCTGCACAAAGGAAAGCGGAACCAAGTTCGGCTACAAGTTCCTCCATCGCATAGCCTTCATCGCCAAAACGTTTTCGGCCTAGATCGCGATCAAGACGCTTTGGGTGGCGGGTCCAGTGGCAAAGCTCATGGGCCATTGTGGCGGCGTGGGTTTCCCCGTCGCGAAACGTTTCCAAAAATGGCATGCGGATATAATCATGCGTGATGGTGTAGTAGGCCTTATCGCCTACTTCGCGAATATCGGCGTTGAGGTTGTTGAAAAATCGGTCGGCCTGTTCGACTCGCTCAATGGTCGAATTCGGTTGTTCTTTTGTGGCGTAGTATTTTTCGGGTAAGCCTTCGCATTGCTCGGCATTAAATACCGTGTATTGCTTCAAGAATGGAATTTCTCGCTCTACGGCGTCGCCCTTGTCGTCTGCCTCCGATTTCTTGAAGGTCGAAGCGTAAACCACGGTTGAACCGTGTTCGCCTTTCTTCACGAATCCGCCAAGCTCCTTGGTTTGGTTGAAAGTGAGCCACAACGGGCAGCAATACCCCTTGTCCTCTGCCTCTGCCCAAAGCATCAAGATATTGATGCCTGAATAGGGCAAGCCATTGAAGCGAAGCGGCCTGGTGATACGTCCGGCGGCATGCTCGGCGTTCCAAGGCTTCATCCAAGGCCTAACGCCTTGTTCAAGCTGTTCGATGATGCGGTTGGTTACTCGCTCGTAAACATCGATTCGAGCGGGTTTGGTCGGTGCGGTGCTAGTGGTTTCGGTAGTGGTAACGGTTGACGACATGGTAAAGCTCTCCCCAGTGAATGAAATGAACGTGGTTTTCGTTGCTACTTGCTGAGAAGCAGCCCCGCTGTTTTTCGAACAGCCGGGGGCGAATGCCAAAGGCCTAGGGGGAAGGGCAGTCAAGGCCGAGCGAAGGGGGAGGAGACAGTAATGAAAGATCAATACTTTGGGGATGTAAACGATTTCAGGAAATATGGTTTGCTACGCAACCTCGTGGTCCCGATGCAACTGAAGTTGGGAGTGTGCTGGATGTTGACCCCCGACGATGGCCGTAGTGACGGGAAGTTTCTCAGCTACCTTGAACACCCTCATCGATTTCAGCATTTTGACCCGCCGCTGTTCCAATGGCTCAAATCGGTCGTAGTGCATGAAAATGATCGGCGGGTTTTTCGTATAGAGACCTCTGAGTTTTTTCCAGATGCGATTTTCCAGTCGACGTACCTGATCGACAGTGGATTGGAACGTAGTAAGTATTTCGCTGAGTGTTCAAAGAAGTTCCAAAAGTGCGATTTGATCTTCTTCGATCCGGACAACGGTGTAGAGATTGCATCCGTTCGAAAGGGAGGCAGAAATTCGGCCAAGTTTGTGTTTTGGGACGAGTTATACGCGGCGTATTCCTTAGGCGCGTCAATCCTCGTCTACCAGCACTTCCCTCGGTTAGAGCGGACACAATTCATTGCAGAGTTGGCGTTGCAGCTCGGCCAAAAGCTGGGGGCACGATCAGTATTCACCTTCCGAACGCCCCATGTTGTTTTTCTCTTGGCCGCGCAGGAGCGGCATGTCACTGGATTTCGTAGGGAACTGGGAACTATTGAGAAGGTATGGCGTGCAGATGGCTCTCGAACGAAACCACAGATAGTGCCTGCCGAGTGCGAGACTATTGAATCGAAGTGATGCACTCGCTGGAGCCTGGATGTCCATTAGGACCGTAGCGAAGCGAAGCCCCGTATCACGCGGTCGAAGAGGTGCCGAATGATATTGTGAGTTTAAGAGCTTTGGAGATTGTCCCAAACCGATTTCTTAAACCAGTCGGGCAGTTGATCGGATTGAATGCGAACTTCATTTCCTGAAGTGATCTCGGCGATCCAGAATTGCTCGGTTCCGGAGTTGTCGAAAAGATAGGCACGATCCGAGTTGCGAATGGCGTCAGGGAGGAGGGCGAGTGACCGGTGGAAGCGAGAGATAATTTTATCGGTTGGCACGTCATGCCCACCGAGTTCGACACGACGCTTTACACGCCAAACGTTGATCGCAGGGTTATCTGTTGCAATGTAGTAGAGATAGGTTCGAAATCCTTGTACCTTCGCCTTGGCCAAAAGTTCAATTTTGTCTGGCGATGACATGACTGTTTCGAAGGTGAACGAGATTTTGCGATTTAGAAGTTGCTGACGGATGAAATCTGCCAGAATCGAAGCAAGATAGGAATTAGAGAGTGCCGCAGGAATCACAAGCGACTGTACATTCAAACGCAACTGATCGAGTTGGAGGTTCAGACCAGCACGAGCCGCTAGCGGAGAGTTTTGGAAGTGTTTGCGAAGCTCATTGATGTCACAGGGAAAACTGAATTCTGCGAAGTCCAGACTTCCGGTCGATTCAATTTGCTTTTGGATATCGTCGGGATTGACGTAGACGCCGAGCAAATTTGGAGCAAGAAGCGATTTAATGGTACTTTTTCCAGAACCGTTTGGACCAGCAAACATTCGCAAACGGGGTATTGCATCCACCGTCATTTCGGCATCGACCGAACAGTTCCTGGCTCAACATACATACGGGGCAAAACGTGGGTAAGCGTTTTCTTTGAACCGTCCGCAAAGACCTCGTAGACCACATCATTTTCCGTAACCAAAATGCTCTTACCTAACGCTACGGCATCAGCGACCGCTCGGCGAACGGCCTCTTCGGCAAGTTGCGGTATTTGATCTTCGGTTTGGGTGGCTTCTTGAATCTGTGACATATGAAAAGTTCCTTTTCTGTTAGGAGTTTACCACATGTTGCGAGCGATTGGGAACCGGTTTTTGCCGAAACAGCCTTCGTTCGCTTTTAGAAGAACGTAAGAAAAATCAGTATCATGACTTTTCCTCCGCCAATACGAAAAAAATGGGACGCATCCATTCCGGTGCAAACTTCAGGTCCTTGGTGATCTGCTTTCGTTTGTCGAGTGGAAGCGTCTTCGTTAAATGGGCAATCCGTTCAGGTGTGACATGGTCTTGTCCAAGTTCTCGGAATGCCTGAATCAACATTCCACTTAGGCTACCAGCGGTTGCCATGTTTCGTGCGGTCGTTTGCCTTAGCTGGATAGTCATCGAGCCAATCTTGACGGTGCGGCTGGGGCCATCGGTCAGGAAAACTGCTTTTGCGGGCACTTGTTCGGACAGCCTGTCGATTCCGATGAGGGATTGAGCAGTATTTCCGGAGTGGCTGGAGTGGCTGGCGGTTCGGTAATTCCGGACTGACGGCGAATTAGAATGGAATACCG
>JAYVPE010000522.1:0-14874 GCA_043757575.1 Pirellula sp. | reverse complement strand
CAGCTTGGCAGTTTCGTGGGAAACTATCTCTGCGGCGCAAATGCTGTGCCAAAATAGACACTTCGGCAAAAAGAAATCAAAGTAGATGGCATTGGGCTAGCCCACGGTTTTCGGCCCATGTTATGATCGACGCCCAGCTCACCGTCTTTTGAGAAGCCGGTGGTCTTGCAAGCTGGCTGCCATCCTAACAACGCCCGCGATCGACGCTGTCGCTGCGATCGGTTAAACATTACTTTCAAACGGCTGTTGTTTTCGAACCAAACAAAGGTAAGACTGGAAGGTCACTAACCAAACTTTTTTCCGGTTATGCGTTCGTAAGCATCAATATACCTAGCTCTCGTTTGCTGAACGATCGATTCTGGCAATGAGGGAGGTGGACTATTTTTGTTCCAGGATGTCCCCATCAAGTATTCGCGAACAAACTGCTTGTCAAATGACTCCTGCGATCTGCCAGGTGTCCAGTTTTCTGCTGGCCAAAACCTAGAACTGTCGGGGGTTAACACTTCATCGATCAGGATCACACGGTTTTCCCACCAACCCCATTCCAGTTTGGTGTCTGCGATGATAATACCTTGTTTTTTGGCCAGCTCTACTCCTCGATTATACACGTCCATAGTTTTGTCCCTCAATTCATTCGCCAACTGGCTCCCAATCGAATTGCTCATAGTTTCGAATGAGACGTTTTCATCGTGACCTGTTTCGGCTTTGGTTGCGGGTGTAAATAGTGGGTTGGGCAAAGCGTCGCATTGCCGAAGATTCTTTGGTAAATCGATACCGCAGACTTGCCCCGTTGCCTGATAGTCCTTCCAGCCGCTCCCCTCGAGATAACCGCGGACGACGCATTCAAACGGAATGACCTCTGCCTTGCGCACGACCATGGATCTTCCGACCAAATCGCTATCAGGATCGTAAGGTTGAACTTCGTCAGGCACAACATCGCTAATGAGGTGATTTTCAATGCCAAGTTGGGCGAACCAGTACAGGCTTAGTCGGGTCAGCACCGAACCTTTATCAGGAATTCCATTGGGCATGACCCAATCAAAGGCACTAATGCGATCCGTGCTAACAATAAACAACCTATCCCCAAGATCATAAACATCTCGGACTTTTCCTCGTCGACGCGGGAAAGGCAAATGGGTCTCTAGCAATGGGGGGCGGCGGGTCATTTCGCCTCTTCGGCGGTCATGCGGTAGATCGCGTAGTAACCGCCTTCGGGATATTGATAAGACTCGGTGTCGATTTCAAATTTCCCTTTTACCGTCACAACGCGAGTTGCAAAGTTGGTGGTTTTGCCTGACGCCATTTCGACCCATACGCAATCGTAGATGGCGGCTCCTGGGCCAAAACAGCATTCCTGGTTGTCTCGAACCAAAACAAATTGTTTGATGCCAGACTGTTGGAATACCGAAGTCGGCAAAATAAAGCCGCGGAGTGTCAAAGTCTTTTTGTCAAGCTCTTTCAATTCCTTGGTAATCATCTCCGGCTTGAAATCACCATCCTTTTCAATATCAAATTTGAGGTCGTCAAACGTGATCTCGCCTCGTTTGCGAGCCGCCACACGGGCTTTAGCTGCCTTGAGCTCGTCAGCTTTCTCTTTTTCAGTTTTCGGCTCAGTCTTAGCCGGAGCGATGGCTTTTCTTGGGTCCGGTCGAGTCGTCAATGGCCTTGCAGTCGACGTACTGGGTGCTTTTTCGGCTTGAGTTGGCTTCGGATCGGTGTCTAATTTCATTCCTTCTGAAACCGTAGCGCCAGCAAACGGACGAAAAAAAAGAATTGGAGCGCAAATTGCACCAAGCAGTATGGCTTTTGCAACTGAGCCTCTGGTGTTCCAACCAAGGCTCTGCATTCGATTTCGCATATTCGCAGCCTGTTTTATTTGAATGAAATGGTGTCCGGCAGATTCCGTCCATCTCTGCCCCCATCCTAACGCTTTCCCTCTCACCCTTCCATAGAGCTAAGCATTGAATCCAAGTATCTCGGTTTCAAGGTAACTTCTCGACTAACTTTCGCCTGGCAGATTGCTAAAATGGGAGAACCTCGGAAGGTTGCACCAACTCAAATAGAGACTTTCGCGAGGGAAAAAGTTACCATTCCACAAAAACAGGCTTATTTCCATGCGTTTTGCCATGATCTTTGGTTCGCTATTGGCCTTCGTCGGCTGTAATCCGGAGGCAAAAAATGTCGATTCGACGCCGGCAACTCCGATTGTCACAAACGCGCCGACTGTTGCCGCATCGGAATCCACAGAAGGGGCTGAATCAAAAATGGTGGCGGTGAAAGTTACTGGAATGATGTGCCCTCATGGCTGTTACCCCCAGGTCAAATCGCTTATTGCCAAAAAGAACGATATCGAGTCCATCGAACTGACTCCCCAGAAGGAAAAGGACGTCATCGACAATCCGGTGATTTTGGTTAAATATCGCGGCGAGCTCGACAAAGAAGCAACGACGAAGGCGATTCTTGGTGCCGGGTTTGAAAAGGTTGAGTATTCGGATCAATAGCAAACGCGAAAGCTAGCCGCATGACAACAGACTCGCCACGTCCGTTTACTCACCTGCATTGCCACAGCCATTACAGTTTGCTCGATGGCGCAAGCCCAATCGACAAACTGCTCAATCGTGCTAAGTCGCACGGCATGACTTCTTTGGCAATTACAGACCACGGCAATTTACACGGCTCGCTCGAGTTCTATCGGAAAGCCAAAGAACTAGGCATCAACCCAATTCTTGGCTACGAAGCATATGTAGCGCCTGGCAGCCGTTTCGAAAAAGATGCAGCATCATCAAAAGAAGCTTCCTTCCACCTAACGCTACTTGCCAAGAACAAGACCGGCTTCAAAAATTTGATTCGACTTGCTTCCGCTGCAAGCTTAGAAGGGTTCTATTTCAAACCGCGAATCGACAAGCAGATACTTGAGGCGCATAGCGAGGGGATTATTTGCCTTAGTGGCTGCGTCTCAAGCGAGTTTTCACGCGCGATTCTAAAAGGGTACGACACCGACTCGGCGATCCAAGAAGCAGTCGAAGTCACTCAATGGTTTGAACGTGTGTTTGGAGATCGATTCTATATCGAGATCATGAACAACAAGCTCGAAATACAACGCCAGCAAATGGCAGGAGCGATTGAAGTTGCCAATCGGGTCGGAATTCCATTGGTTGCAACAAGCGACGCTCATTATGTCGACCGAGAGGATTCCGAAGTGCAGGACGTGCTTCTCTGCATTAGCACAGGCAAGTTTCGCACGGATCGCAACCGAATGCAAATGGAGGGTAACGAGTTCTACCTGCGATCTCAGGAAGAAATGTACAGTCATTTTCCAGGCCACGCCGACGCGGTCTCGCGATCTCAAGAGATCGCCGACTCGGTCGATATCAATTTGGACCTTGGTTCGCGAAATTTCCCCTCCTATACGATCCCGGTGCCGAACCTTTCGCCTGATGATTACTTGCGAAAGCTATGCTTGGAGGGTCTGAGAGATCGCTACTCTTCAAACCTTGAAATGTGCAAGGACGGTGAGTTAGCTCAAGTCGTGCTCAATCGACTTGATCGCGAGTTGGGGGTCATTTCCAAGCTGGGATTTTCAAACTACTTTCTCATCGTTTGGGACTTCGTTCGCCATGCACGCGAGATCAAGGTTCCTGCAACGGCAAGAGGAAGCGGTGTTGGTGCCCTCGTTTGCTATGCTACCTATCTGTCTCACGTATGCCCAATCAAATACGATTTGCTTTTCGAACGATTCCTCGACGAGAGCCGTCTCGAAGCGCCCGATATCGATATCGACTTCTGTCAAGAACGCCGCGGCGAAATCATTCGATACGTCAAGGAAAAATATGGCGAAGCCAACGTTGCACAAATCGGGACCTTCGGTACGCTGAAAGCCAGAGGGGCAATCAAAGACGTCGGGCGGACTTTAGGCATGCCTCTCAGTCGCGTGATAGAAATCAGCGAACTGGTTCCGGACGATCCGAAGGTCACGATCAAAAGCGCACTCGAAGAAAGTGCAGATCTCAAAAAACTCTATGACAATGATCCAGATGTTCGCGAACTGATCGACTTTGCGAGCAAGCTCGAAGGGATGGCTCGCAATATTGGAACCCATGCCGCCGCCGTCGTGATCGCCGATAAGCCGCTCACCGAGTACGTACCGCTCATGCGAGTCTCGGGGAAAGAGGACATTATCACGCAATGGTCGATGGGCGATGTGGAAGCGGCGGGTCTGCTCAAGATGGACTTCCTCGGCCTTCGCAATTTGACCATTTTGTCTAAATCGATGGACATTATCGAGCAGACCACGGGCCAGAGAATCGATCCGCTTGACTTTCCACTCGATGACGTGGCCACCTTCGACTTGCTCAAACGTGGTGAGACCAAGGGGGTGTTTCAGTTAGAGAGCGGTGGCATTCGCGATCTGTTGCAGCGTATGAAGCCGGACCATTTTAGCGACATTATCGCTACCAACGCCCTCTACCGACCGGGTCCGCTAGAGGGAGGAATGGTCGATGAGTATGTCGCTGTCAAGAATAAGAAAAAGAAGGCTGAATACATACACCCAGTTCTCGAGGAAATTCTCGCAGAGACGAACGGGGTTATGGTGTACCAAGAACAGGTCATGCGCATATTGAATGGTCTCGGTGGCATTGATTTGGCCAAGGCGTATACCTGTATTAAAGCGATCAGTAAGAAAAAAGAATCTCTTATTGCTGCCAACGCGGAGAAATTTTTTGGCGGATGCCAGGAAAAAGGACTCACCAAAAAGGAAGCCGAAGATTTTTGGAACATGATCCTCAAGTTTGCTGGCTACGGATTCAACAAAAGCCACTCGACCGCTTACGCACTCATCGCCTACCAGACAGCGTATCTCAAAGCGCATTATAAAGTCGAGTTCATGGCGGCTCTGCTGACCGGCGATATTCCAGGTCGCAATTTTAAACGCAAAGATGCTTTGGTCGAGCATTTGGAGGATTGCCAACGGATGAACATTTCCGTTGAGAACCCCAATGTCAATTCATGCCGATCCGAATTTAGTGTGAGTGACAACAAGATCTACTTTGGCTTATCGGCGATCAAAGGTTGCGGCAGTTCGGCTGCAGAAGCTGTCGCCAAAGAAAGAGCGAAAAGTGGTCCATTCAAGGATATATTCAATTTTTGCGAACGCGTCGACGTGAACCAATGCGGAAGGGCTGCAATTGAAACCCTCATCAAAGCTGGCGCGATGGATTGCTTCCAGGCTAGGCGTTCGCAGATGATGGCTGTCGTTGAGAAAGCTCTGCAAGGAGGCGCATCGAAACTTAAAGATCGACGAAGCGGTCAAATGAGTCTGTTCGACGATTTTGAAGAAACGGTGGAGGATGTCAAAATTTCCTTGCCAGACATTTCGGAATATCCTGACAAAGTGAAACTCGTCATGGAAAAGGAGGTGCTTGGGTTTTACCTCTCGGCTCACCCTCTTTCCGAGTACGACAAGATTCTAAAAGCGTTTTGTTCTCATACTTCTTCGACTCTAAAAACTGCAAAGAACCGCGATGAGGTGCTGATGGGTGGCATGATTTCATCGATCAAGTTTGCACAAACACGCAATCCAAAGCCTGGTAAATCCTCCAAGTATGCTAACTTTGATTTGGAAGACATGGATGGTTACGTACGTAGTATTTGCTGGCCAGATGGTTTCGAAAAGTATGGAGAATTGATCCAGCCAGATGCTGTCGTATTGGTGCGTGGCACGGTCGACAAAAAGGGCGAGGAAGACGAGGTTTGCTTCATCGTGAATGAACTCATTCCTATCGAGGACGCGGACACCAAGTTCACAACGGGCATTCACATTCTCTACGATGAGACCAAACATAAGCCGGAGGCGATCCGAAAGATCCGCGAGATTCTAAAAGGATATCCAGGACCCCGCGATGTGCTGGTCGCCATTCGTCTGGAATCAGGCGAGACCGTCCACGTCAAATCGGACAAGCAAAAAGTCGCGATCGCACCTGAACTGCGGTCACGACTCGACGATTTGCTCGGACCAGATAGCCATAGACTACTGATGACCAAGCCAAAATTGAAGAGCGGCGGTGCCAACGAACAACGACGTCGCAGAGACTAACTACGGTTACACTTTCTGCAATTCAGGTGTCGACTTTTTGTCCAAACACGCTGCAATGTGGCGGACAGCTTGTCGCAATCTCGCCTCATTTTCAACAAGCGACATTCGAAGATAGCCTTCGCCGACTGGTCCGAAGCCGCCGCCTGGACTAACCGCGACGTTACCGTGTTCAAGCAAGTGCATAGCAAAATCGACCGAGTTCATTTGCGAGGCCCATGGCTCAGGAATCTTAGCCCATAAAAACATGCCCGCCTTCGGAACGTTCACTTGCCATCCTATTCTTCGCAATCCATCAATCAAAACGTCCCGTCGACCTTGGTAGATCAAGGACTGCTTCTCAACCGTCGCTTCGGTATCTCGCAATGCAACTATGGCTGCAATTTGGATAGCTTGGAACATGCCATAATCATAGTACCCCTTGATCGTGGCCAGCCCTTTGATCATGTCCGCGTTGCCAGCGCAAAAACCGACTCGCCAGCCAGCCATGTTGTACCCCTTGCTCATTGTGGTAAACTCGACCCCCACTTCTTTCGCACCGGGTGCCGACAAGAATGATGGCGGAACGTATCCATCGTACGCAACATCTGCGTAAGCAAAGTCGCTAATGACCATCAGGCCGTACTTTTTTGCAAGCTTCACAACGTCTACGAAAAACTCTGGCTCGACAGTTACCGTCGACGGATTATGTGGATAGTTGATTATAAGGAGCTTTGGCTTCGGATAGAAATGCTCGCAGGCATACGCAATGTTAGAAAGGTACTTTTCTGTATTGGAAACATCGAGAGCTACAACATTTCCCGACGCAAGAATGATTGCGTACATGTGTGCTGGAAAATACGGTGCCGGAATGATAGCCGTGTCACCAGCTCCCATGAGGGCCAAACACATGTGCGAGAAGCCTTCTTTGGATCCCAAACAACCGATCGCTTCTGTTTCTGGGTCCAGCCGAACACCGTACTTCCGAAGGTACTTGCTGGTGAATTCACGACGCAGATTTAAAATTCCATTGGCTTTGGAATATCCGTGGTTGCCGACGTCCGAAGCTGCCTCTGCTAACTTTGCGATGACCAATGGATCAGGCGGATCGGACGGATTCCCCATCCCCATATCGATGACATCCTGACCCGCACGCCTTTTTTGGTAAAGCAAACTATTGATGCGACCAAAGAGGTACGGAGGCAATCGGTGAACTCGAGGAGCCCACTCCACTTTGAAATTGCTATCGCTCATGGAAATATTTTGTTTGAAATAAACGTGCGTTGATCAAGCCAAACTTGGCTCCTAGACTAGATAAGATACGGGACTCCTTGGTTCGAATAAAGTCTTAAATCCAATCGGGCGATTCGCAACCGCCCTTTTCGAGACCGTTTCGAGCAGCAGCATTACGGCTTTTGATACTAACCCCAGCGGGAAGCACTACCTAAAAGAATCGGTTCAGCACCAATCCAAGGGATGCCTTGGCGGTGGCTGCACTACATAACATCCTTTAACAGATGGATGACAAAACACCGAGCGAATGAATCACTCGGAGTTTATTAAGCTGAAGTTTAATGCATTCTCAGAGCCGTAAAAATCCAATGACCCAGTCAAAAGGTCGGCGATTTACTTCAACATTTTTGCCAAGGCGGAGCATTCTTTAGCGCAATTTCGACAAGCCTTGGCACAGGCTGCCATTTGTTTGTCTTCCGGCATCTTCTCGCATGCGGCCGCACAATCATTGCAGCATTTAGCACAGCACTCGCACGCGTGAAGACAAAGATCGCTCTGCCTAGCACACAACGATGCGCACATCTTGCAGCACTCCGCACAATCCACGCACAAACTCATGCATTTGGCATGCTCCTTTTTGCCTTCTGCAACTAGCTTGGCGCAATAAATGTAACACGAATCGCATTGAACTTGGCAATCGGAGCATACGGATGCACATTTCAGCATGTGCGAAGCATGAGGATTGTCAGCCGCTGGTACGGCTGCGATAGTGCCAGCAGTCACTGCGAACAAAGCTAAAGTAGCGGTAGCAAGTGAGAAGATGCGGCCGTTTGTTGAACTGATCATAATCATTTTTCCTAAAGTTTACATTTTGACTTGTCTACGAAGGTAACGTGCCCCCGCTCTCGAGCGACTTTTTTACGTCGTCGGATCTTGTGAACTATGCGCGACTTCCATCACGCAGCTTTCGTGTCGCCGAAACAGCAAATCGATACCGCTTGCAATTCCTACGACACTCGTCAGCGACGTTTGTTGCGATACATGGTCCACCCTTATCGTTCGCATGCTGTGCCGATATCAGTCGTAGCGATGGCCGTCCGAAGACAAGCCTAACGACGGTCTCAAGAGAGATAGGTCGGTCAACATTAAATCTTAATGATGGTGTCGCGAATATGTCATTTTAGATGCCCTGGCAGCGATGAGCCTTCACGAAAAGAAAGAAAAATCACTAAATGGATTTTTACTAATATCGCAACATCGCACTAACAGAAGAAAATTCTTTCGAGTGCTCAATTCGCTTGCATGTCCGCCTAGAAACATTGCACTAAGCACGCTAAGAAAATTGCAAGAAGTATTTTTTAAGTTAATTTAAGTTGAACAGCAGTTGAGCTTTGCGCGAACCTGCGGCAATCCTGTTGTTACAGCATGATGCTAACGGCACGGTATTTGAATTTACAAGGAATTGGGCAGATGAATTCCTTTTAAATGGTGCTGGACATGACAAGCATGACGAAACCCTTGGTAATTTTATCAATACCTATTTTCGTCGTTTGGTTTGTAGTCTCAAAAAGCTCGTGTGCAATTGGCGAGGATTTGTCGAGCAGTACACTTTCCAGATCCCAATTCTTTCAGGTTCAATCGTTCGATGGAGGCCCCAATTCCCAAAGAGTGCTCGAACTTTGTGACTCACTTCGAACGGAAATCGTAAGTGTATGGAGAGGAAAATCAGGACCTTCCACATGGGTGCCTCGTTGCGAAGTTATTCTTCACCATTCACGTGAAGGGTACAGTAAAGCAGTCGGACCAGGGAGCAGTTCGACCAACGGCAGCAGCTTAGTGCAGATCAAATCAGGATTGATTTCGAGCAGGCGAATAGACCTAATCGTGGATCAACATGGAGCATTGACGTCGTTACCGCATGAATTGACGCATGTCATTCTGTCCGATTGTTTTACCGGCCGACAGCCACCACTTTGGTTCGACGAGGGAGTTGCGATGCTCTCTGATACCCACGAAAAGCAACTGCTCCATGAAAGGGACTGTATGGATGCGATTTCGTCCAAAACTGCATTCCCAATTGACGCATTGGTGCGGCTCGATCAATTCACTTGTTCCAGTCAGGTTGCACCGTTTTACGGCCAAAGTCTTACACTGGCAAGAATGCTCGCGCAGCAAAAAGGACCTGAAACGCTTATCGAGTTTGCAAAGGACTCAATGGATCATGGAATCGCGGTCGCACTCAAACGTCATTATCAAATAGACGACGTTAGCGAGTTGGAACGGCAGTGGAAAAAGGAAATCCAGAATCTTAATTCATCCACCAATCGCAAATCATTTGGTTCCGTTCGATTGCAGCCTTGAACTTTGCTAATTCACAGCAGTTTGCGTCGCAACCTCCGCTAACCCATCTTCCCCAAACTGCGAGTGTTTCAAGATAGGCTCGTATCCATGGGCTTCTGCGGAAGACTCAAGAGACCGCCGATCAGGCATACAACAAGCCACGGTATGGGGCGGCAGAAGTGCAGAAGTATGGATCTAGTGGGCTGTTTCATTTGAAAATGGTCTTATTTCAGTTTCCAAACCGCCCGAATTCGCTAAGCTAATCACTCTCAACCTTGTTTTGCAATCAATCATTGAATGGAGTCATAAGGCGATGCCGGTGCCCAATACCTCAAAGACCAAACGGAAGCTTCCTTCGCAACGAGTTACCAAACGCAGAGACATCCGCAGCCGACTCGGGCATATGACCATACGCCAAGCGGAACGCTTCCTCGGTGAAGACGGTGCCGTTAAACTCCGTCAAGGCGGCCGCAACAATATCGACGCTTCGGCAGATATCAAGATCTTCGGCGATACGTTGTATTGCAATGTGCCGGACCCCGAAGTCGCGGGCAAGGTCGCTCGCGTTACGATCGTCGAAAAATCCAATCGGCCCGACGGTCTTCAATTCAACTGCGATGCATGCGGTGTACTTTGCAACCACATTGCGCAAACCTTGGCCGAGGTGTTGGAGTCAAAACTGGTCCTTGGACTCGCAGAAGCTCCTGACCCAAATGAACCACTTGAGCACCTGAGCGAACGCGAACTCATCGCTCGCGCGATCGATGAACGCAAGACGCGAGCGTCCCAGGAACGCATTCAAGTCAAGTCGACGGACGCAAGCACACCCTGGACCGACTACAGCATCACGAGCCAAGAGTCCGGCCGATCGTATCGAGTCTCTATGCGAGGACTGGACGCAGGGCAATCGTATTGCTCGTGTCCTGATTTTCGAACCAATCAATTGGGGACTTGCAAGCATATTCTGCGTGTCCAATTGCAAGTCGAGAAGAAGTTCTCCAAAGCCGCATTGGCAAAGCCTTATCGGCGCGATTCGATCTCGTTGCGAATGCACTATGGCGATCAAAAAGATCCGACGATCGGCCTGCGATGGAATCTTCCGGACAAACTCCCAAGCGAGATAGAGAGCCTATTCAAAAAAAACCGCGACGAGACAATCGTCGAGGTCAAAGCCGTCATGAAGCTCATACGATCGCTCGAAAAGGCAGGCTTCGACGTCCATCTCTATCCGGATGCCGAGACATTTCTCGAAACCAGATTGGTTCAAGCGAACTTATTAGCAAAAACCGACGAGATCCGCAAAGATCCGAAACGTCATCCGTTGCGCAAAGAGTTGCTCAAATCCGAGCTGCTACCGTATCAGATGGACGGAGTCGCGTTTGCTGTCGGCAAAGGCCGTGCGATCTTAGCCGACGATATGGGGCTTGGCAAAACTATCCAAGGGATCGGCATCGCCGAGCTACTGGCAAGGTTGGCAAACATCAAGAACGTGCTGGTCGTTTGCCCAGCGTCGCTCAAGAGTCAATGGGCCGCCGAGATCGCTCGGTTTTGCGATCGAACTAGCTGCATCGTTTTGGGAAGTGCACCCGAGCGAGCTTCGCAGTATGTCGACAGTAGTTTCTTCAAAATCGCAAACTACGAACAGATCCTTCGGGATGAAGCTATCGTACAGCAAATCCACTGGGATTTAATCATCTTGGACGAAGGTCAACGCATCAAGAACTGGGAGTCCAAAACGTCGCAAACGTTTCAGTTGCTCAACTCGACCTACGCACTGGTTCTCTCTGGAACGCCACTCGAGAACCGACTCGAAGAACTCTATACCGTTGCGAAATTCATCGATAGTAATCGGCTCGGTCCCGCTTACCGATTCTTTCATCGGCACCGGACGGTCAACGAAGATGGGCGCATCACCGGTTACAAAAACCTCGATACGCTGCGAGAACTCCTGCAACCTATCCTGCTTCGGCGCACCCGCAAGAGTGTGATGATGGAGTTGCCGGAAAGGACCACTGAGATTGTGCGCATTCGACCTACCGACGAACAAAAGGGGCTGAGCGATGAGCATGTTGCGAAAGCCTCCATGATCGCGGCCAAGGCATATCTGACCGAGATGGATTTGCTCCGATTACAGAAGCACTTGCTATGCGCTCGTATGGCGGCCGATAGCACGTTCCTGGTCGACAAGCAGCCACCGGGCTATTCCAGCAAGCTCGATGTGCTCGACGAATTGCTTGAGGAACTTGCCGACGAACCCAGTCGCAAAATCGTGCTGTTCAGCGAATGGACGTCCATGCTCAACATGATCGAACCCTTGTTGACCAAGCATGGAATCGACTTCGTTCGATTGGATGGCAAGGTCCCACAAAAGAAGCGGCAAGAGATTGTCCATCGCTTCCAAAAGGATCCTGTTTGCCGCGCGATCATCATGACCAACGCGGGCTCGACTGGATTGAATCTCCAATCGGCCAACACCGTTATCAACGTGGATCTGCCTTGGAACCCAGCTATTTTGGAGCAACGGATTGCTCGCGCGCATCGTATGGGACAGAAGCGACCCGTGCACGTGTACATCCTCGTGACGGAAGAAACGATCGAGGAAAAACTGCTCGGCACATTGGCTGCCAAATCCGAACTGGCCTCTGCGGCTCTCGACTTCGACAGCGAGCTCTCGGAAGTCACGATGTCCAGTGGCATCGAAGAACTCAAGCGACGCCTTGAGAAATTATTGGGCGAGAAGCCGATAGCAACAGTGGATGAATCGATGCAAATCGACGTCGATCAGGCATTGATTGCAACGGCCGAACGACGTGACAAGGTGGCAGCAGCAAGCGGCGAGCTGTTGGGTGCCGCTTTGAATTTGGTGTCGCAATTGCTAGATCAAGGGCAACCTGTCGCTCCTGCAATGGTCAACGAGATGAGTAAGAGTCTTTCGACATGCGTTGAGCGAGACGCACAAGGGCGACCGCAGTTAAAGCTAACGCTCGCGAATGACGAAGCTTTGCAGTCGTTGGCAAAAACCCTCGCTCAACTGTTGGTTCAAAGCCAATAACAGCAATTAAGCAACTTTGAGATAGTGAGTAGGAATTTACGCCTGCCCGCCCCGTTTTATTCTGTAGAATTCAAAGCGTCGAGATTTTGTTGCATTAGCAATATTACTTGACGATTGGTGTCGGCACGTTCGTTAGCATAACCAATTGTTTCGGCATACACTTCAGCCGATCTCGCGGTATTCACACTGCGCAGAGCGTCAGCGTATTGCATCAAGAAGTCAACAATGACCGGCGAACTGCGGATAGCAACACTTTGCTTTAGGGCTTCGCGTATATTGGAAATGACTTCCTCCGCCCGCTTAAGACTACCTATCTTGCAATACATGCCCACCATATTCCACTGGTGAATGATTACGACCGGATGATTCTTTCCAAAGACTTGCAGTGCTTGGTCAAGCAGTTTCAAATACAGCTCGTCAGCTTGCTCAAATTGATGTTGCTGGCGCAATCCTTCCGCTTTCTGGTATTCGATCAGAAAGTTGCCCAATGTGCGCTCTTGCTTCGAATCGCGAAATATTTCTAACGCCATCGAAGTATTGACCACAGCCGAAATTTTTTCCTCTGGCAAACACGCCTGCGCACCGGCGATTCCTACCAATGCCAATCCAATCGATCTATCGGTAGGTGACAGCCATCGCTGACGCGTTTCAATTACGTCCGAAAAGAGCTGAACCGACTCCTTCACCGACTCGCGATTGAACTGAGGAAGGTCAAATCCCAAAGGCTGCCAAAAGAGTAGCCAAGCCAGTTGGAATTTGACATCAGCTACTTTTAATGGAACTGACGGCACAATTCTTTCAAACTCCGCAATGATTTCTCGATACTGCTTCTCGGCGATTTGATAGTCTCCACGATCGTGCGACACTCGCGCCAAGTGATACTTACACTCTAAGGTCTCTGCTGCGTTGGCACCAAACACTTTGAGCCGAACTTGATAGCTTTCGGTCAGTGAAGCCGTGGCTTTGTCGTAGTCTGCAAGGCTTCGATGAGCGTTTCCAATGGACACTAGTAGTTGACTGCGTAGCTCGGGTTGGTCTGAAGCGTAATTCGTCAACAACTCGCGGCCAGCATCGAGCATTCGGCGCATGGTCGCGTCCGATGCATGCGAATTGGGGCCCATGAAACCTGGATCTTCAAATGAACCTGGATCTTCAAATGAAATGGGATCTGCCGAATGAAAAGTCTGCGTCAAAAAATCGGTCAGTTCCTTTGCGGACTGACCTCGTATTTCTGCGGTGCGTTCGGCGAGCTCGGTACGCAATCTTTGCTGCGCAAGAAGCCAGGAACCGGTGACCGCAGCCAATGGCAAGACGAAGCCGATTGCGGCAAGCACCGCAACCGCACTGCGATGGTGACGGCACTTTCTACGAGTTCTATCCCAAACTGACTGACGCATTGCTAGGATGGGTTCGTCAACCAACCAATTCTCGACCTCGGTTGCGAGTTGAAGCGGCGAATCGTACCGATCTTCAGGACGATTGGCCATTGCCCGGCAACATATTGCATTGAGGCCCAGCGGTACCTGATCCTTGTAGGCAACGGGCGGTTGACAATCATCATGACTTACTTTGCGCACTGATTCCGCCACCGAATCGCTATGAAACGGGGCTCGATTACACAGAATCGCGTAGAGAATTGTCCCTAAGCCAAAAACGTCGGTCCGCATATTTATGGCGCTCACGTCGCCGCGGGCCTGCTCAGGACTCATGTAGGCCGGCGTACCTACGAGGGACCCAAATTCGGTTCCTGAGTATTCCTGGGAATGGAGCTCTTGAAGGTCATCATTTCCTACCGTCGTTGTGTCCGAATTGTCGGATGCAACTCCCTCAGTTGTCGTTCCATTTGACGGAGCATTAAAATTCGTGTCATCCGAAAGACCCTCGCATGCTGCCTCGTGGTCGCCCAAGAGTTTAGCCATACCCCAGTCAATTACCAAGGTTTCACCGAAGGGAGCGAGCATGATATTATCGGGTTTCAGGTCGCGATGCAGCACACCTCGGCTGTGGGCATAAGCGACAGTCTTACAAGCAGCCACAAAGCAAGTTAGCAGCAAACGCAAGCCAGCACTCCGACGCGTCGCGTCGTCCCATACGAGGTGCAACTCAGCGATCGATTGACCCAGCGTCTTACCCTCGACGTACCGCATACTGTACCAAGGTCGCCCATCTTTAGTTGTCC
>JAYVPE010000521.1:0-14877 GCA_043757575.1 Pirellula sp. | reverse complement strand
GGTTGGATCATGTGATGCTCTCCAGTGTCCGATTTAATTCGGGAGGATCGGCATCGTTTGTTTCGTCGCAGGGGCTAGTCCTAACAAACCATCACGTTGCATCGGACAGCCTCTACAAGCTTTCCACCGCCGAACGCAATTATAACGAGGATGGTTTCCTTGCAGCCACGATGGCGGATGAGCTTAAAACACCGGATCTGGAACTTAATCAGCTCATCTCTATCGAAGATGTGACGTCGGCTGTCAACGCCGCAATTAAGGACAGCATGACTTCGCAGGAAGCGGGCAAGGCTCGACAAGCCAAGATGGCTGCCATTGAAAAGCAGTCGCTGGATGCGACAGGTCTGCGTAGCGATGTGATCACGCTTTACGGCGGCGGGCGATACCATTTGTACCTGTACAAGAAGTATACGGACGTTCGACTCGTATGGGCACCCGAGGCCGGATCTGCATTCTTCGGAGGTGACGCGGACAATTTCGAGTATCCTCGCTTCTGCCTTGATGTGACTCTGTTCCGAGTTTATGAAAACGGCAAGCCAGCCAAGATTGATCACTTCCTCAAGATGGCCCCCAACGGAGCAAAGGAGCAAGATCTAGTTTTCGTTTCCGGCAATCCCGGCCGAACTCGCCGAATTTTGACGCATGACGCGATTGAGTATCAACGGGATGTTGCCATGCCACGCACGATGAATATTTTGCGGCGCAAGGAAGTGCTCATGCAGCAGTACGCTCTGGCTGGTCCGGAACAGCAGCGACGCTCCCGCGACGACCTCTTTGGAATCCAAAACTCTCGCAAGGCGTATACGGGTATGCTTGCTGGCCTTCAAGACCCAAGTTTCCCTGCTACCAAAAAACGGCAAGAAACGGAGTTGCTTGGCCGCATTGCTCAGGACCCCCAGCTCGCTCCTCTTCAAAAAGCTTGGGAGCAGATTCGCGATGCGCAGTCCAAGCGACGCGAATGGATTACTAAACAAGCTTCCCTTCGAAGCAAACTCTACGGCATTGCAGAGAAATTGGTATTGATGGCGAGCGAGGATAGTAAGTCGAGCAGTGATCGCCTCCGCGAGTTCCGCGCGAGCAACCGAGAATCGCTCGAACAAGAACTCTTTTCCGAAGCGCCCAGTTACGAAGATCTAGAACGCATTCAGCTTGCCGATGAATTGTCTCGCCTAGCTGAGGATCGAGGTGGAAACGATCCACTCGTTCTTGCAGCGCTTGCAGGCAAGAGCCCTCGTCAACGCGCCGCTGAGATCATCGCAAATACTAAACTCATGAGCGTTGCGGAACGGAAGAAACTGGCCGCTTCCGGTACACAAGGTATATTCGATTCTAAGGATCCATTGATCCAACTGGCGAAAGCAATGGAAGTCGAATATCGACGTGCTCATGAGGCTGCGGACAGCATCGAAGAGCAAGAGAGGCAGGCCTATGCAAAGATCACCGAAGCCAAGTTTGCAGTCGGAGGCGATTCTGTTTATCCGGATGCAACGTTTACGTTGAGGCTCGCCTATGGCAAAGTCCTAGGCTACGATTCCGATGGTAAAAAAGTGCCCGCTCAAACCACAATGGGAGGGGCGTTCCAACATGAGACATTACACTTAAACAAAGACCCATGGATTCTTCCCAAAAGCTGGCACGCAGCCAAAGGGAAAATAAAATCTGATACGCCATTTAACTTTGTTTGCACGGCGGACATTATCGGCGGCAATTCCGGCTCACCGGTTGTTTCGCGTGATGGCGCCATGGTCGGCATTATCTTTGACGGAAACATCGAAAGCTTGACGGCGGATTTCTACTACACGGAGAAAGTTTCCCGGGCGGTTGCTGTCCACATTGCTGGCGTCTTAGAAAGCTTGCGAACCATCTATAACGCGCCACAGTTAGCCGAAGAGATGGGACGGTAGTGGCATCGACTCCCTCGGATGCAGGAATGAGCGAACATTCAAAATCCATTATTGACGCGCAAATGATCGCTACGGCTTATCACGAAGCAGGACACGCGATCGTAGCGCTGTCTTTGGGGCGAACCGTGGAGAAGTGTACCATCGTTCGCAACACCATTCGCCTGGGTGCGGTTCAGTTGGGCAAGGGACGCGGCAAGCGACAACAGGATTTTTTTGAGATTGAAGCGATGATTCTGCTCGGTGGGCTTGTGAGCGAGGCGAGGTATAACGGAGAGTACAACTGGGGCGGAGCTCAGCAAGATCTAAAAGCATTACGTCGATTGTCGTTGGCTCGAGTCAATACGGATCAACAAGTCGAGCGACTTGAAAAACGACTTTTGGACAAGACAGTTCACCACATTGAACAGCCCGGTCACTGGGAAGCCGTGGAGTCGGTGGTTGCCGAACTCATTAAACAACTATCGATCAGCGGCCGGTCTGCAAAACATCTATTTGACCAAACCATGAATCGATTTTAACCGTGCGTGGGCATCGACGAAACAATCCCTGTCGAAATCAATTGGAGATCGACTAAATGCGTTTCAACGCGTAAATCCATTCGATGTGCGTGAAGTACGATTTAATGCTGCTTCTAGCTGTTGCAATTGATCATTCAGCTCTACAAGACTTGTTTCCCAATTCTGGTGGGAACGAGTGTGTTCGTCCCCTAGTTGATCCCACCGCAAACCCATTTTTTGTAGCTCACTATTCAGAAGCTCTGTGCCTCGAATGGAAGCTTGCGAACGCTTCCGTTCAGCGTCTATAAATATTCTTGGAGATAGGATGGCTTCTACTGCGTTTACGCTCGAATTATCAATGTCAATCAAGAGTTCATTTTGTTGGTTGTTTTGGGATGATGTCGTCCCAACCAATCTGCCGACGATGTTGGTCTTTTCACTGTTGGTCTTTTCACTCAAAAGAGAATTTGCATTCGATACGGGATCGGATGTAGGCAATTCAAAACAATTTTGTATCGGTAACGTCATTGTGGCTGCCCAGCCTTGATTTGCATGTTGAATCGTAGTGGTGCTTTTGCTTTGTCCGAGTTGGTTTTTTTCGAGGACGACCTGAACCTGAGTGGCATCCGACTGAGGCAAGTCAACTTGCTGGGCTGTACAAATCAGCCAGGGTGTTTCGCTCTGCATGGCCTTTCGGTTCATTCTCAAGGAGACTGCAGGTTTCTCTCGCTCCAAAAAGTCTCGGTTTGACAAGTTTCTGAACTGAAGCTCAAAACCAGACGTGGATTCAGGCAACTCGATTGTCAAGGTAGGAAATTGAACGACACCTTTCACTTTGCCAGAAACGAAACGAGTAATTCCGACAGGGAGTTGAGCAACTGATTCGGAATCAGAGGTTCGCATCCGACTCTGTGTCCTATCGATTACCGCGTTGCGATTAGGGTCCTGGGGGAGCAAGGCACTCAACGAACTAATCGTGGCATGAACCACTGCACGGTTTGTATTCCATTCTTTCGCGATTGCGAACTTCGCAAGCTTCAGTGCGGCTTGATTGACTTTAGTGGACTCCAATTCCGAAAAACTGGCTAAGCTCGCAGTAAAGCTCTTTTGGGCCGACTGCTTCAAAAAACTTACTCTTTTGTCGGAATCTTTCCGTGCCAGTCGATCTTCGGCAATCGATTGCTTGATAATAGCTAGTTCCTTTTTCGCGTCATCCATTACGAAGCGTTGCCGAAGTACATTTAGCGAGCCATCGGGTGGTATGGATGCGGCGATCCGCTTCGACACCGACCCGATTCGCGATGAAACGTCGAGTTGAACACTGCTTTGCCTTGTAGCTTCTTCAACGATTCTCAAGTGGATTGGCTGAATCATTGGCTCTAGGTTGACATCGTTCGCAACGCCCCGATCCGCTTGGCCGAAAGGGCTCGATTCATCGCATTCTAATGCAGATGGAATGA
Organism: Pirellula sp.; assembly: GCA_043757575.1. Lineage (GTDB taxonomy): Bacteria > Planctomycetota > Planctomycetia > Pirellulales > Pirellulaceae > JBKCUI01. Next base: position 11,016 of record JAYVPE010000521.1, on the reverse strand, counting down.
TTTCTCGACTCGGATTTGTCATTTGCCAATGAACGTTCGATGCTACGAAACCATCGACATTTAAATTTCGATACAGTAGGCTAGACCAACTGAATTTCAATGCGGCATGATCGATTTTGGTTAGTCGAGGCGAATCTTCGATTTCGCTTCTTTGAGACGGACTGGAATGGTGTATGACAATATCGCGGAACGCAATGGTGCTGTCCATTAAAGAGATCTTGGAGGCACCAATATCAACTTGAGCACCAAAAAACTCTGACATGCGAGACTCCATACGAGCTCGCATGACTGGTTGAAAGCAACCGATTCCGCCACCCAGGGTCAAGATCGCGACTAACAATCGACGACGAAACGTCATGCAGTTTTCTCCGAAGACTTTCGAACACTTTCGCGAGAACCATTGATGTGCCAGAGAAGGTATTTCAATGATTCGTCTCGGCTGCTCGTGTGGCTTGGCGCGTGGCTCGAGTCAAAGACAATGGATTGACCTGCAAGGCCATTTTTGCTCGAAGCGGCAACACCTATATTTGCGATCGCTTTCGCTTCTGTCGTCGGGGCGTTTCCAATTGGCATTGAGATTCCTTGTGTTTTAGGTGCTACTGCAGAGTCTGGTTTTTTACTGTCTGTTTCCTGCGTTGTGCTTGAAGGCCGACGATATCGGACTATTTCAATGACTGTTTCTCGAAGGATTGTGTCATTCCCATCATGAATGATTTCGCCCGTGAAAAGGGTTGGAATGACATTCTGATTCCTATTGCGTTTCCTCCACTGGAATGCTTCGGTGTTCGGCAGTTTTGCAACAACCGATTCAACGCCAAATGGGCGAACTTTGGATGACGAATCAACGTCTGCTTTTTCAACAAGATTCGAAGGAACAGAGGTTGGCTCTGCGTTCGTGTTGGCTTTGAGTTCGTACGCGATAGCATTGTCGGCAGAGTTGTCGGCAGAGTTGTCGGCAGAAATCAATCTAAGCGACGGAGGTATTTTTTCACGCCGAATACTGGATTGATCCGCAACGGATTTTCCATACTGGATTGCACCGTTTGCAATGTGTTCCATTTCGATCCTACCCAATTTTTGTTTTGCCTTGGCAAGCGACCACCAGCAGATGGTGTAGGAAGGGAGAAGCGTGGCAAGTCCTATCGCGATGCCTCCAAGTACGAGAGTATTTTCCAGGCAGGTCCAGGGCAGCACTGGAAGTCGATACAGGTTAGCAATTCCACTTGCGACCACTGGCTGATCTAGCAAAACTGAACCCGTATAAATTGTAATGGTACTGATCCAGCCACTCATTAGGCTGATTGAAACGGCTGCACCGCACGCTGCGAGTTGATTGACTCGCAAGCATGCCAGGAACACCACAAGTGACAAGGCAACGAGATTGTCTTTTGGGATCAGTCCGAGCATGATCCCGATCGCGATCCCCCATGCGATTTGAGTCGGTTTGCGATGCTGAGAAAGGATCGCAAGGATTCGCTTTGAATTTCTGCTGATCCGAGGAAACATAGCCCCTACTGAGTTCTTTATGACCTTGGCAACACTGGACTGCGTTCATGAAACATCGGTATGTCGCGAAGGAAAATAAAGCCGAATACGACGACACTACCGATTTTGCGGATGTTGATCTCGATTGAATCGCTAGCAAATCAGTCGGTTTGCACTCGGCGATCGAATGATTAGGCTCTAATGTGGCGTGATCTCCAAAGTCTCCGCAGGCTCCTCCAATGAAAAGAGAGTGACGTACTATGCATGAACCAATCGATCCCGCAACAGAACTTGAAACTATCGAGTTGGATCAGTTTCTCAAGCTTGCAGAAGTAACTCAATCCGGTGGTCAGGCAAAGCACTTGATTCAATCGGGGGCCGTTTTGGTAAATGGCATTGTCGAAACGCGACGCGGCAAGAAACTTCGTCCTGGTGATCGCGTCTCCGTCGATGGTGAAGAGTTCATCGTTGGTTCAGATACCGACGATGACGATAATTCCTAGTGGCAGGGTGGCCCCAACGAAACGCCCCAACGAAATAGAAAAACGAAATAGGAGGTTCAGAATCGCGTTCCCGACAGCTATGCGCCTATCGAATAAGCGACTCGCTAGCGGTCCCCTCAACAAGCCTTTCCACTTCCTGTCTTGAAATCAAAGGCAGGTCGCCGGAAATGCTATATTTGAGACGTGCAGTCGCTGTCGCCCATCGCAGCGATCGTTCCAGATCTGGCTTTTCCAACCAGGCGGAAAGGAAGCCAGCCGAAAACGCATCGCCACCCCCAAGTCTACCGATCGGCTCCACTGGCACAATGGATTGCGAGACGCTGTTTGCCGAATCGCAAGCCATAGCACCACGCGGCCCCAACGTCATCACAGTTGGTTTTCCTGCCCGCATTTCTATCAATCTCGCCATTACTTTGGCATCGCTTTCGTCCTCTTGTATTTCCCAAAGATGAATGGCATCGCGTCGCGGCAAGAATACTAGATCCGCTTCTTCAAACAACGAATTACAAAATGCACGCGCTTGTTTTGTGCTGCATAAAAGTGTCCGATGGTTGACATCAAAACTAATTTGCCAGCCAGCCGACCTCGCTTGATTTACCGCTTCGGCAATGGTCGCGCGCGTGGTTTCACCTAGCCACAACGATATGCCCGTGACGTGCAGCCATTTGGACTTGCCAGGCACAAAAAGACCGATGGGCAAGTCTTTTGGCTCAAATTTTGAATATGCCGAACTCGCCCGATCGTATATGACGTGACTGCTTCGAGGAGGGGAACCAGCTTCTAAAAAATAAAGTCCAACACGATCGTCATCTGTCCAAATAACATTTCTCGTATCCACACCGTGCGCCGCAATCGCTCGCTCAATCCGTCTCCCTAAGTGGTTTTCGGTAAGCCTCGATATCCAAGCAACCCGCTTGCCCAGTCGAGCAAGTCCAACCGCCGTATTCGACTCGCTGCCACCTACATGAATTTGAAAACTCTCGGCTTGTTCCAAACGCAAATGGCTGTCGGGAGTGAGTCGCAGCATCGTTTCTCCGATTGTGACAAAATCGTAGACAACATCGCAGACTGCATCCAACTGTGGAGAAATCGTCATACGTCGCTAACCATTCTGGTTGCCTGAACGTATTGTGCCGCAGTTTGCTGGATTTTCCCCCAGTCCTGATTGCGAATTGCTTCTGGATCAAGCAATTGGCTGCCGATTCCCACTGCGACGGCACCGGCGTTCAAGTAGGACGCAATATTGTTCAAATCGACCCCTCCGGTCGGCATTAGCTTAAGATAAGGCATGGGGGCAAGAACATCTCGAATGTAGTTTGCCCCCAAGTTTCTTACTGGAAATACTTTGACAATATCTGCGCCCGCATCCCAACTCATTGCGATCTCGGTAGGAGTGTACGCACCTGCGCAGACTGCGACTTTGTTTTGTTTGCAGTAATCGATAATCGCTACGGAAGTGATCGGTGAGACAACGAACTGAGCACCAGAATCAATCGCGATTTTAGCTTCATCAAGCGATCGAACAGAACCCATTCCGATCACTGCATCTCCCGACCGGATGTTTTGGTTTTCGTTCCGCATTCGTCGGACAACTTCTGGAGTATCTGAATTGGTGAGCGTAAATTCCAAGGCCCGAATGCCTGCATTGAAAAGAGACTCTGCGATGCGCGATGCTGTCGACAAATCGTCCAGCCTCAATATCGCAATCATGCGAGTTTGAAGGATTGTGTCCGTAGTAGTCATCGGAAAGCTCGAATTCCTGTCGCTCAAAAAATGCTAGCGTGCAAAGTTGTAAAGATTTGCTGATTGTATCGATTGTACAGACCGATAGAAACGAACAGTAGAACGGTTTGCTCCGGGTTTGGGGTACCGCATCCATTTGTTTTGCAAACGAGCAATTCTTGAGGGGCACATTGTTATGAAATCTGTACTATTCGGCTGGATGCTTGGATTGGGACTATTTGCAAGCCACGTTGGTTGCTGCTCAATTCGTTTGGTAGGCGATGGATGCAAAATGGATGCGTGTGGTGGCGGCCAGGACTGTGAAGGAATTGGTTCTTGCGGTAGTCTCCGCTCGCGAATAGCAAACCGAATTCGCAGCGCGAACTGCGGGTCAGGTTGCGGAGAAATCTACTGGGATGAGCATATCAACGAGCCACCGGTGTGCGATCCTTGCGGATGCAATGGCGAATTTGAATGCGGTTCTGTCAGTAGTTGCCCGACGGCATTGGGGCGATTGAAAAACCTGTGGGGATTTCGTTATGTTCCATCTAACCCTGGGGAGTGCTCCTCATGCGGTATCGCTCCCATGCGAAGTGGCTCAGGTTCGTGTTCAACATGTGCCGGAAACACGCATGCTGAATATGCGACCGAGAGTTACTCCGCTGAGCCGACCCAAACCGTGACCAGTCGGCTGAACGATGAGTCCGGTGGGACTAGAGTTCCGACCCCCGCGTCGAAACCAAAGCCAGAGCGCTTGCCAAGCGCTTCACCAACACCTTTCCCCGACTCCAATGCACATTACCGAAAGGACGCTCCGGCGGAACGATTTACAATTGGAAGTGGCGTATCTCCTACGGCCAAGTCGACGTCCGCAAAACCAGTCGCCGCCAATTCAAAGCAGTTCCTACATAGTAAACCACGACTTGTGACCAATCCTCGCTAATAGCAGAACTTTTGAGACTTCCGCTTTTTTCAGCAGAACTTGCGACCATGTTTTCAATTTGAAAAGCTTGTGGAAAGCAAAGATTCTCTCGAAACGCCGCTAAATACCGGTTTTTGCTCTTGCAACTAATGTTGCTATTCTTGCGTGAGGTGGTTAGAGTTTGTAACGTTGGGAGAGGATTAGGGAGCTGCAAAGAGACCTCCAACCCCAACAAGATGTAAGCAACAGGTTTCTCGACGACAGCCGCGTACTTTTAGTCTCGTCCGCCATTGAGTTGTTCTGCCGCATGCATCGGGCGGTCTGTCCGAGTGGTTTCCGCGGATTGGCCTAGTCGCGATTCGTTTAAAATGCTGCCGTTGTGGCAGCGATCGGTGATTTGGAAACAGGTTAAGTTCAAGGGTTATTTGATGGGTAAGAACATTTTTGTAGGTAGCCTCGCGTGGGCCACTACGTCCGAAAGTCTCGAACGAGCATTTGCTCAGTACGGGGTGGTTACATCCGCTAAGGTCGTCAACGACCGTGAAACGGGTCGTTCCAAAGGTTTTGCGTTTGTCGAAATGGAATCGGGTGCTGATGAAGCTATCCGTGCATTGAACGGCGCTGAACTTGACGGTCGCCAAATCGTTGTCAACGAAGCTCGTCCTCGCGAAGGCGGTGGCGGTGGTGGTGGCGGCGGTGGTGGAAGTCGTGGCGGCGGTGGCGGTGGCTACGGCGGTGGTGGCGGCGGCGGCAGCAGCCGTGGCGGCGGCGGTGGTTACGGTGGTGGTGGCGGCGGCGGCGGAAGTGGCGGCGGCGGTGGCCGACGCGATCGATACTAAGTCGTCAAAATCGAATTGGCGTTCATGCACTTTCAAATGTATGAAACAGCCAAGTATTTAATTGGAGGGACGCTCGGTGCTTTGTGCTGAGCGTCCCTTTTTGTTTGCCATCTTCGCGCTGGGCAAATAAAAAACTCACATCATTTGCATGCTGTGAGTCGTTTAATTAATCGCTATCGATCGCTGTGTGGATCAGCCATGACTATGGAACAACGGGGCTTACTACTGCCGCATTGTTGTTCTTATCAGCCGCAATAATTCCTATAGCAGCCAATCCGCCGATCGCTGCTAGTGCTCCGATACCGCCTAAACCGCCTCTACCACTACCACCACCACTACCTCCGCCACCGAAGCTACCTCCGCCACCAAAGCCGGGTCCCATTCCAATCGCTGTAGGAACAGTTGACGGTTCGGAAATGACTACCTCGGTCTGTGGGGGCAGTTCGCTCCCTGATGCATCTCCCAATTCCATATTCAAACTAGTAGGGGTTTTATTGCCTTGTGCAACGAGTACTTTTCCATTGGCATTCTTGCTAACGACGCTGCGATTGACAGCACAGAATCCCATTGCTGCAACTCCTTGGTCACCTGCTGCGACCAGACCGTAGCAAGCGGGTGCAAGTCCCGGAACGGAAAAGCTTCCATCTGCGGAAACTCTAACTCGCTTCAATTCTTGCCCATCCTTCATGATAAACACTGTCATCGAACTCATATTGATAGCGGCTGACGCTTTTCCAAGTCGACCCGATAAAGTACCTTGTCCGTCCAGCAACACTTGATAGGACGAAGCCAAGCTTCGGTTGCTAGCGAGTGGATCTTGAGTTGGAGCCATGGCAGGAAAAGGTGTTTTCGGGACGGACTGTCCACGAAGAACTTCCATAACGCGACCACTTGTTTGCATTGCCGGGACATTAATTGCGTTCGGAAGATTTTTCCCTGCAATGTCATCCAATACAACTAAAGAAAAAATGGCTAGCGAGCCCGCCCCTTCTGCCTTCAAGGTGTAAAGTCCTGGACTCACATGCTCAATCAAAAACTCGCCTTCGATATCGGTGTCGTCAAAAGCAACAACCGATCCGTTATGGCTGAGCGAAACTCGCATCCTCGGAAGCGATATACTGTCCTTCCCTAACAATGCAACAACCGATCCGCTTATGGAACCAGCACCGTTAACGTGAATCCACTGGTTCACAAACAGATCATTGGTTTGAGTGGACTGTGAGACTAATGCCGAAACCGAATTCGATTCAGTCAACGTACCAATTTGCGATTGTGCAAATCCACAACTAATAGTGAGTGGAAGGACAACAAGCGAACGAACAAAGTATTTTCGGACCGATAAAAACATCGGATTTCTCCTCAAGGTAGCAACTCAGGACGACCTAATGACTCCATCATACACACCGTACGACTCCGTCAAACACAGCATAAGTTTAGTCAGTCCGTTTGGGAAAACAAGGTGAAAAAACTCGGACAAACGAATTCTAATGCCACTTTTCGGAGTATTCCGCAAGCGGATATTCGATAACGGTCAAGGGTTTTCGGCGTTCCTCTCGAATTGCCCAAAGTCGTGCATAACCTCGTGAAACCAATGTCGTTCGCGAGGCCACGTACTCGAAATCAAGCTGACTTTTCTCAAATGGCCCGCCAATGTTGGGGGGGGGGGCGAATCGCTCGTCCACAATAAACTGAGAAAAGGCAGGCACACAGATTAAATGGCATTCTGGCGATGCATGCAATGTCTCGGGATCAATCTCGCCAATTACGTAACTCAGATATAGTTGGCTGTCCGTAATGTGCTCGACTTCTTCACCGCATACTCGGCACAAATAACCTTGATCGCATCGGGCCATTTTAAAGTCCAAGTACATCTAACATGGAGTACTGCTTGGGAGGCTTATTTATTAAGAATTTTGCGGCTGCAATTGCGCCACTTGCATAACAATCTCGGTTGGAGGCAGCCACGCGAAGCTCAATCGTCTCGCCCATCATTCCGAAAATGATGGTGTGCTGGCCTGCATCGTCTCCAGCGCGTACGGCATGATATCCGATTTCGCCATGGGGACGCTGCCCAACTTGACCGACCCTCCCATGAACATGCTGGCCGATCCCCATTTCGGTGGCTGCGATTTGCCCAAATTTGAGTGCCGTCCCGCTCGGACTATCCTCTTTGAATCGATGGTGCCGCTCAATAATCTCGACGTCGGCACCGCCGGGAACATTCTTCAAAGCGCGCGCGGTCTGCTCTACCAGCTTCATGGTCAAATTGACTGCGAGACTCATATTGGGTGCATAGCATACAGGGATGAGCTTGGCCGCAACTGCAATTGCACTTATCTGCTTTGGAGTTAGCCCCGTCGATGCAATTACGATTGGTATCTGTTTGGCTATGCAATGTTCAATCGTGCTCATGCAGCCATCCGGAGACGAAAAGTCGATGACTACGTCAATGCTGGCGGGCCAACTGCTCGAGACCGAAACGCCATTTGCTGGAATGCCAGCAAGTGATCCAGAATCTTCTCCAATATGTTTTGAAGTTGAACGCACGATCGCAGCAGCTATCACGATCGCAGGATCGATGCTGCCGAGAGCTATAAGCCTCTTTCCGTTTCGTCCCGAGGCACCATGGATCGCAAGTTGGATAGGAGAGTTCATGATCGGATTTTTTGAAATACTGCTAGGATCAATTTAACGGGCTTAGTCGTTCAGAAAGCAACGGGAAATTGAGGGAAAACTTATCGCGAAATTTTGAATGGGACGCTTCATCTTCGGGACTGACTCCGAGAACAAGGGTGTTGCGGCTGAATGCCGGAATTCATGACCTCGATAGGGCGAGCACCTGATGAAAAAACTTAGGATCAAGATAAAACAAATTACATCCCCTTGGTAGTACCCTCGTCACTATCCATCTGCCAGCCGTTTTCATTAAGTATTCAACGTGGAGCGACTCACAGTTTCGAAACCGTCTTGCCAACATGGATTCGATCGAACGGAAACCAAAGAGGACGGTATGATTAAGCGGCTGATCCCGTTTTCCTAGACCATCCAAGTTCCAATCCAAATCCGTATCCCAGACTCCTTCAATAGAAAAGATTATGAGCATCGCAATCAAGTTGCCAATCATTTTTACCCGACGACGTGAACCAAAATGCCGAGCTTTGGCGTATGCAGCCAAGCCTTGTCATACAAAGGTTAGGAAATAAAAAATGTTTTTGTTAGCTTTTTGGAATTTATTGAAAAAGGATCTGCGGCAGTTGCGGGAAGCATCCCCAGGCAGACGTTTTCGCGATTTCCGAAGATACAAAAAGGAAGAGCACAGCAAGCACACGACGTCGTTGAAATTCGCTTCCATCGGGCTGGCAGTATTTCTTTGCGTGTTCGGACTGGCTATTGGTTGGCTGCCGGGCCCTGGCGGATTTCTTGCTTTATTCGGGTTGGCGTTGTTAATTCCCCACTTTCCATGTATCGCTCCGACGATGGATCACAGCGAAATACTAGTCAGAAAATGTGTGTTGCGTCTTCTGCGCATATGGCAACGGTAGTGCGGCACGACACTATTTCAACAACTGTATCCAGTCACTCCTCTACCCACTCGTTTGCGAATTCCGCTTTAACACCAGACAGCCTTCGTATCGAGGTACTGGCAGAAACTCAAAACAACCTGCCTGAATCAGGAACCTTTCACGACGATCTTCTTTGTTTTGGCCCCTTCGGCTTTGGGTAGCGTCAGAGTCAAGACTCCATTGGTATATTCAGCGACTGCTTCACTCTCATCGATACTACAAGGCAATGAAACCGTTCGCGAAAAGTTTCCATGACGCCTCTCCATTTTGTAGAACGTTTTGTCCTTTGTTTCTTTTTCTTCTTGGCGTTGACCGCTCAAAGTTAGTGTGTTGCCATGCACTTGAACCGTGATGTCTTTGGCCAGAAGGCCCGGAGCATCCATTTTAACTTGGAACGAGTTCTCCGATTCAACCACATCCAAAGCGGGCGAAATAGCCTGCGTCAGCCAGTTTGTTTGGCTGTTGCCCCAGAAATTGGAAATCAGATCCTCCATTTCCTTTCGTAACAAAGAGAAAGAGTCTCTAGAGTTTCCTGGTGATGTGGAACGCGTGGGAGTAAGTGTTGTTGTCATAATGAGTCTCCAAAATTCTTATTCGTCTTAGAAGCCTGAAACTGGTCACCGCAACATGCGGCGAGTTCGCTTTTACATACTGAGACATCGCAAAGCAAAACGAGTACCAAAGAACTTGAATAGTCCCAACAAAGCCGACAAGCATGATCGCAAACATCAAATGGCGTGCAGGCATCTCCGGTCAAATTTCTTTCGCGAAAATTTACCGATCAGGATTGGGTAAACGAGCTGTGTCATTTCGTTACATCCTGCACCGAACTGTGTCGACAGTGATTATCTTTTGGCAATTGATTGCTACATAATTTATGGCAAAAGTCGATGGTCACTAAGGGATTTGCGATGACTTTACTCATTTCTTATTTGAACGTCAGTCAACTTGAACGTTGGGACTGTGATTTGCATTGAAGCTGCAAGGGCGTATCAGTTTCTTCGAAAAGAAACAAAATATTATCAAAACAGACATCTAGCCCGGCAGGGCCAATAGTTTCGAGTAGTTGTCGACGATGAGAACAAATTAATCGTAGGTTTTTAAAAATCCCAAGAGTCCGGGGTTTCGGGTAAATGTGAAAATATGCTAGATCAGATAATCTGTGCAGAGTCCAATTATGAGCTCGCACAGCGGCAAACCATCCTTATCCAACGAAACCGCGAGGTAGAGGAGGCCATCCTGGGGGAAGCTCGGCAGCGGCTACAAGCCCGCGGTTACGAAGAGCTGCGTTCGATTACGTGTGAGTACCATGAAGGCATGATCCTACTCCGAGGAAGATTGTCATCGTTCTATTTGAAGCAGTTGGCGCAGGAGACGATACGCACTCAGCCCGGAGTCACAATAATCGTGAATACAATAAACGTTGTAACTCTTCCTCCAATCCTCAAGCCAATTGCCTTGCGGAATGATGCACCCAAGTCAGCGAACGGGAATCGCAGGTTGAATGGTTGAGCTACGAGCAAGGCGAGGACAGCGAGCTTTGCGATTTCCGAAAAGCAATCACTGCGCGGCAGAAATCGAGAAAGTCGCGATGTTCAACTGTCCAATGCGGTTTTCAGGAGTCTCTTCAGACGCGCCGGTGCTTTTTCAAGGTGCTTTTCAAGAACAGCTCGACATTCTCTGTCAACGCCGCCAAGTTGACCGATAGCCCAAGCGGCTCGCTCACGAGCCGATAGATCAAGCGATTCGTCGCTGATCACATGACTAAGTTCGGTATCAATCCGACTTCGCTCACGCTCCTCACCGACTGTCGTTCCAAGTCTGCCAAGCAGTGTGCTGCACCAATACACTCTCGAAGATCGTCCCGATTTCAGTTGTTCACATAAAAACGGGATGTTTGCCTGGCTTGGAGCACCGCAGTTTTCCAGCAATTCGTTAGCTGTATTTCGCTCGGTTTCATCGACGCTGTCTAAGAGGGCCAT
>JAYVPE010000520.1:0-3945 GCA_043757575.1 Pirellula sp. | reverse complement strand
CCGCATCCGGCAGACACGGCGAAGCGACTTAGCCCAACGTACAATCTATCCCTCCGTTCCGCTTCGCTCCAGTTGGGATAGATTGTTATTCGTTCGTCAATTTAATCCATATGCCACTCATCCGATCAATCTGCAAAGCATTGTTGACGTTCATCGTCCTGGCGTTGATTGTAGCGCCAACGCTTGATGGCCCGCTCGCGATGGACGTTGTGAAGATGCCGGTACTGTTTCCTGTGGTGGTGTTTTCTTCAGTAATGATTTTGCATTGGCTAATCTGGCAGTTCATTGTCCCAGATTATCGATTGATTGGTCGCGATGCCAAATCACTTTTGATCTACCCGGTCTCACGAGATTTCTTTTCAGGCATCATCGCGTTTGGGTACTGTTCAATAGCGTTGTACTGTTTGAGGTTGGCTGGTTACGTAACACTCGCTAGCAGTTCGGCAGAACTTCGTGGGCATTTGGCTTTTAGTTTGATACTTATCGGGATCGGAATAGCGGCTAGGTTGCGCAATCTGATGTTTTCGATGCAAAGCCAAATTTTTTCTTCGCGCGAAGAGAATCTAGATCCAAAATGCGATACCATATCAGAGGATATCCCAGTTCCACTTTAGGCTGTATCGATTATCGACGAGCGTTATAACGAACAAAACAATGCACCTAAGTCCTCGGTCACCCGTTCTGATTTGGTAGAGATTACTACTCGGACATAGGTGATTTCGAGCGTTCGTCAGCAAAACCATGAGTGACTCAACCTACAACGCCTTGGCAGGTATCCTGCTATCTGGTTCATTGCTCGCACTGGCCATTGCGGCTGCGTACCTCATTGCGGCGGTGGTTGGATGGAAAGGTCCAAACCGAAGAAGAAGGCTTATGCGATTTGCAGGCTTTCTTGCTTTGTTTCCGGCACTTGTCGGCGCTCAGCAATACTTACAGTGGGGCATTTTCATGCCCCAACTACGGCAGGCCGCAGAAAAGGAATTGCTCCGGAATCAGCGCGAACGGTTCGCTGCTTCAACTCATGTTTCTGTGGGTGATCAAGCACCCTCGTTCAAACTTGTCGATGCAGATGGCACAAACTTTTCGCTCGACGGCTCGCGCGACACGGTGGTACTTCTCAACTTCTTCGCGACGTGGTGTGGTCCGTGTCTCAAAGAACTGCCTCGTATGCAGAAGATATGGGATCGACACGGCAAGAACGAGAGGTTTTCCATGCTCGTCATCGGCCGCGAAGAATCACTGCAGTCCGTTACCGAGTTCCGGAGCCAAAACAGTTACACATTTCCCATCGCCCCCGATCCGAATCGTGAAGTATTCTCACTCTTCGCAATCGAATCGATTCCTCGCATTTTCGTGATTTCGCCGAAAGGCGAAATTCTGTACGCAACACTTGGGTATCATGAAGACGAGCTCGATCGACTAGAGACAATGTTGACTGACTCGCTCCAAACGAATAGTTCGACCCAATAGTCAAACGCAAATAGCTGACGAACAAGGGGTTGAACCGGAGTTGCCGTTCACGGTTTCACACATGGAAAGTTGACTGGCGGCAACCCGGTTAGCCTGGTCGTTCTGTCATTCATGCGCATTGGTCGTGCTCGTGCTCAGTGAAACGGTGCTCGTGCTCGTGCTCGTGCTCGTAATCGAATCGAATCGAATCGAATCGAATCGAATAAACCATGACAGAATATCTCTTCGACCATGATCGACTGGACGTCTACCGCCTCTCGATCGAATATGTTGCAAGCGCATTTGAGACATCGAGCGGATTGTCGGGTTTGCATCGCCACGCCCGCGATCAGTGGTTGCGGGCGGCACAATCGGTTCCGCTCAACATCGCGGAAGGAAACGGCAAACGCAGTTTGAAGGATCGATCGAGATTTCTGGATATTGCTCGTGGTTCGGCATTGGAGTGCGCTGCGATTCAAGACGTGCTTGTTGTTTCCGGTGGTCTTGATCAGAAAACGAGTTTCGACCTTAAATCCAAATTGGTGCGAATAGTCGCGATGTTGACAAAGATGGCGATGAAATTCGATGGTGTTTCGGAATCGCAGATCGCGTATGCTGTGTTTGACGATTACGAGCACGAGCACCGCGATGCTGAGCACGAGCACGAAAAAATGCCAGAACAAAGCGATGCAGACGAAGGCCTCGAACGGCTGTTTTTGACTTGCGTTGAGTCATCTCCTCGGCCTCGCTGATCGCAAACGTTATCCGAACGAAGTGCCAAATGAACCTTTGGCTAACATGACACTGCCAAAGCGAAACCGTCGTAATACTCACATCAATGGGATTCACTACCATTGGGTCAAAGGTGCGTGTGGCGATAACGGTCGTGGTGTGGTGACTGTACAGCATGCGAATGGAAACGGGGCGAAACTGATGATTGACCCCTTTGGACAGATACGAGACCACGAGGTACCAGATGTAATACGGTTTGCAATATCGGCTGGTTGGAGGCCTGCTGAAGAAGGCCCTGGAATGTGGGTAGGATTCATGGACTCGGAAGATTTCAATACTCGATTCGTGTTGCGAAATGAGGGAGATCCACCATATTGGTGTGATCCTGCTCGAGGTAATCCGCCATGTGCCGACGCAAAGAACGGATAACAAAGCATTGGACCGAAGTGCTCGATTGACGCGCTCTGACATGGCAACGTTTCCTCCTCGCACTCGGTCAATGCAGGCGTTATCGGGCAGACGGAATCGCAAAAAGGTCTACGCAGCTATGGTTCAGCCTCGACGAATTCGCCCGCTCACATCCACGGAACTCGGACATCTCTCGGTGGAACGCCTTCTCGAGTATCGGAAACAAGCTCTTTGTCTTGAAAACACATTGGCGGCTTCTGACTATGTCAACGTTGCGCATACACTTAACAGCGCCTACATTTGGTTCAAGGACGACTTACGATGGCAGCCGCTCTACGATGCGGTACTTGGCGAACTGGCTCGGAAACAAAAAACTGCCGATTCCGAATGAACAAACCAAAATGGCTTGAATTGATTTGGCTCTCGCTATGGATGATGCCACCTATCGTCGTGGCGGCGATCATGTGCAGGTACTTTCGTTTGACCTTTCTTGTCTATTGTTTTATCGCAGGCATCGCCTTGTTCCTTTGGCTTGGTATAGTGTTGGGATGGTCATGGCTCAGTTCAGGTAGAAGCGGAAACGCTCAAGACAACAAAGAAGCCCGATAACAAAGCGATCCACCCAAGTCGCCGGTCGGCCGCAAATTTTAATCATCGTTTTTTGGCGGCGACATGGGTGATCGCCGACGTACGGTGGACTTAAATGCAAACATCACTCGATATCAATCTTGCATGGGGCGGATACTATGCCTCGACTGATTTGGAGAATGGACACATTTCTGTGTTTCGCCTGCTCGACTTCAATCGGGATGCGTATCACGCCGCGCTTTTCAGAGAGAAGTTCGACGCAACACCCACTCTGGAGAAAATGACAGCGTTGTCTCCTTTCATTGGTCATGCACCTATCGACGCACGTGGGTTGCTTCGCAACAAGGACTTAAAGCTTCTGGGCTGTAAGCCACTTTCGCGAGAAGATCTCGAAGGGTATGCGTACTACCTTGAGGCCCACGAAGTGACGGCGGACGAAATTGAAAAATTGTTTGAACGGATTCTTGGCTTCACCACCGAATTGCCACTTCAACTTCACCTTGAAATCATCGATGATGAACTTGTGATTTCTGAACGTTAATGAAGACGTACTTTTTTTCTCAAATTCTGAGTAAATACTGAGAGCCACCGAACAAACAAATGCACCCGAGATGCCGATCGGGCGTTTCCTCGAATCAAAGTCTCTTGGCGGCAACCGGGTGATTTTAGGCGTTGAACTAAACCGTTTCGCCAATCGCATTCAGTCGAGTTGTGGTGCTCGGTTTCCGCATGTGCATCCTTGCTCTGTCGCAGTCGCACCTTCCTTGG
>JAYVPE010000519.1:0-3948 GCA_043757575.1 Pirellula sp. | reverse complement strand
AAATGCGTCGATCGTCTCTTGAGGCAATCGCCCATCCGGGGGCATTTTCAGCTTGGAATCTTTGTAGCCAATGGCGGTGAGAAGTCGGCTCTTGCTGGGATCACCGATAACAAGGGTCGTTCCAGAGTCACCACCAGCCTGCCAACCCGCTTTTGAATCAAGCAATAGCCCGCCGCTAGCGTCTGTCTGAGTGGAATGGCATTCGATGCAGTATTGAACAAACGCAGGTCGAATTTTATTTTCGAAAAAATCGGTCTGTTCGCGAGCTCGTTCGATCTCATCAAATCCATAAATTGGCTTCGAGCGATCCAGCCATTCAAGACAGCAACATGCGATAAGCATCGCTAAGATGGTTGTAGTTGAGCGGTATTGCATCAGCGAGTCTTCGTCTCTCAAGATAGCTCTTCGTAACCCGATGCGTAAGCGAAGGATTTTGTGCTGGTCCCTCGCTTATGCGTCGGGTTGTGAATAATCCGCGCTGGCGGTGTAGGCCATGAAAAGCGATTTGGTTGCGTGGGAATTCATTATAGCCATATCAAGTTAATTCCCTATGGTATTGGTGAAGAAAGTTCAAATTCGCGTGAATGAGGAAAATTCTAATTCTGAACCCAGGGAACGTTCCATTTCACTCGAATTTAAAACTCCCTTCTTCTATCGATCCACGATCTCCGTCTGCTTTCCAATTTAGGCTCTTCTGCACTACATCTTGAGTCAGCTTTAATTTGAAACTCTCGCCGTCCGCAGTTTTGCCGGTGCCCGAATAACCTCCGGCAGGGTCCGCAATAATTTGAATTTCAGTGAGTTTCAAACTCTTCTTCACTTGAGCTTCCACTTCGGGCTGCGGATAGTTTCCTGGGTGGCTCCGCTCGCAACCTGACATCGCAACGGAAAACACCAATATGCAAATGCTCAGAATGTGTCGAATCATAGTTTTCCTCTTTTTAAATAGTCGTGTGAGACCAGTCAGACATGAATTATAGTTCCCGTCATCAACGACGTATAGAACCGAACTGTGACTTGCTAAGCTACGCCAAGGAACTACTCGCGACCCTCAAGCCATCCCTTGAGTCCCACGTGATAACTGTGGCATTGCGTACAGGATTCGCCCGCCGCGTTAGGTTGATGGCAACCCGCACACTGAGCCTTTTGCATCGGCGCAAACTCTTCATACGACGATGCTATGGCGATTGGCACATGATCTTGAGATTCCAACACATGGCAGGAACGGCAATCGCTAATCTTTGGCAATGCAAGATGCGGAGTATGATCGAACTTGGTGATTTGGCGAAGATTTGCAGCGCGCCTTTTGGATTTCCAGCACGCATTCGAAGCATCACCGGACACAAGAAGCTTATGACTCAATGGGTTTTGATTTGCCTGACGAAACGACACACCCCAACTCTCATGCTGCAGTGATTCATTGGGTTTGTTAGCAGGTTGTAAATCGTGGCACCGTCGACACTGCTGCGCCATTGCAATACTATACTGCTGCCCAACGCCATTGTTCGAACTGTTGCCTAAGGACCTCATTTCCTCCAGCTCAATCCATCTCGACAACCACTCGTCGGCATGGCCACGCGGCACGTAAACGATAGCCATTCGTTGCCGATCGATCATCCAACCACCATAAGCTAATTGATCCCAGGCTCGCGAGTCTTTGAACGATTCCGAATCGGAATTGCGTTTGACTTGCGCATCCAAAAGACTGTTTGGCTCTTTCACCAGCAAGTTGTCCTCGCCGGAATTCAACATGGAATTAGCGTTTCCGAGCAACAAACCATTGTCGGTAGATCGAAGACTAGAGGAGAGGCGTACTTGGGACAAGTTTCCAGGAATTGACTGTCCAACTACCTTCGCCGTTTTTCCATCTTCAAACCATTCATTCCAAGCGGCTCGGAATAGGTCTGGTGGAATGCCATTGGCAAATCGGTCAAGCCATAGAGTTGGTTTCACGATAGAATTGGAGGGCATTGATTTCCCGGACGTGGAAATTAATTTTTCAACAGAAGAACGAAAGCCGGGTTGCCCCTCATTGACCAACTTTTGCATCAACTGTTTCGTCATGACCGACAGTTTCACCAAGGTGGATCGGCCCTGCTGGTCGTTTATATCTATATCCACTAGTCGTCCCGTGACGGGCAGATCATTCAATAGAGCCATACCGCCTGGTTCGGACTGGATCAGCATTCGCATGATGGGCGGGATGACACCGTCAGTTAGCTGACTTGCCTGAATCGGCCATGTCCCGATATCTGCTCCAACACGCAATAACTCTTTGCGATTAATGCTTGGGATTTGGAGCACAATCAAGCCATCTTGAATCGTTGACTTGATTTGCTCCGTGTGGCAGGACGCGCAAGCCTGCTCAAAGGAAACGCTGCGAAAGACTTGGCCAACGGCGCCCACTTGATCGGCCTGAACGTGGCACGCTTTACAATCGAAGTTAGCCTCCTTTTTTGAAAAATGCAAATCGCGATGCTTAACGTGATTGAATTCAATAGTTTTAATTCTATCGTAGGGATAATTCTTGAATTCTGGGTGATCGGTAGAGAACGAATGAAATTGGTCTTGGTGGCACGCTTGGCATCGTACAGAGGTCATCTCTTTCAGATCCTGCGACCCTCCTTGATGCTCGCGATGGCACTGGCTGCATTCCGATGACTTTTCTGTCCACGCGATTGGCGATCGACCGACCAGTTTAGCCAAAACGGACTTTGGATTGGAGGAAATGCGATTGGCAACTAGTTCGTCAAGCGATTTGCCTTGCAGATCATGCGGTGAGCCATGCACGGCATCTGGCATCTCTTGGAAATGGCATTTCAAGCAAAGATCGGATTGCTTTGGCTTGGCTGATCCCATGTCATTGCCGGGGTGACAAGATGCACAACGGTTAACAGGATCCATTCCATGTGCCCCATTAATGCCCGGTTGGGCTGCAACGAGTAGTTGAGCATGCGATAGCGAAAGCGGACCAGGAGCAATAGATGGTTGCCCTGCACGGTTACTCCAAGCGAGACAGACACCGATCAACGCTATCAAAGTTGCGGTCGCTTGAATCGAGCGGGTCCACCAATCGAGTGTCCGAAGTGGTCTACAGTGCTTCACAGTCGGATCGGAGTGGCTTTGGGAGCAACGCCCATGGAATGGCCCGAGTGGGCATGGATCGCCGGTTGGCGAATTCCCGCATTTGTAGGGTTGGCGAGGCAAGCGGTAATGGTTCATTTCAGCTCTCTACCAACTGCTCGTGAATTGATGAGCTGCGATGACATGCGCGATTGTCAGAATGAGAAAGCTACCGAGCAACCACGTATGAGCAGCGACCCACAATCGCACACGATTCTGAATGGCTGACTGGAAATCGAGGTCGTCTTTCGACTGGACAAGAACACTCATCTCACGCCGTTGAATGCGTCCTTGTTCACTGAGGTAGCGGTCGATGTTTTCGAGTCCAGAAAGCAATCGGCGTCGAGTGACGCCGGTCGGACTTATTCGAAAAAGCAGGCCGCGCCGCGTTGCAAAAAAAGAACTCAAAGGACCTCGATAATGGTCGGCCAGGGCAGCGGTATCTGATTTACCTGCCGACGCCAGAGCCAATTCGTGAGCTTGCTTTGCAATAATCCGGAATCGTTCTGGGATGTCTTGCCGCAAGATTTGTGGGCCTGCCGCTCGCAACAAACGAGGCGATGTTCGATTTACATACCAGCCTACCAAACCACTCAATGCAATCGACCAGAAACTGATTGCCAGTAAAGACTCCAAAGTGCCTGTGGTGAACAACCCCGCATGGAGTGCGTACACACCGACGCTGAGCAAACCAAGATAGTGGTGCGTTTGTTGCCAGATCGCCATTCGTCCTATCTGGATCGAAATAAGCCGCTTTCGGAGTCCTAATAAAAGTAATAGGACGCAAATGGCCGCTAACGAATAGCCAGTCAAAAATGCCTCGTT
>JAYVPE010000518.1:0-3966 GCA_043757575.1 Pirellula sp. | reverse complement strand
CTCAAACGATTCTGACACGTTGATAACATCGATCGTTTCCTTTGGAAGCGATGTTCAATTCATGACCAAAAAACCCACTTCGGATCTCTCTGAAATTCGATCGGCCATAGACAAAATAACAATTGACGAGTCTGGAGTAGAAATGGTCTTTCATGCAATCAAGGCGGTTGCAGATCGATACAAATCATTTCGCACTTCTCGTGGCCCGAGTGATCCCGAACGCAACGTCGTTTTGATCACAATCACCGATGAACGTGGCGATGACATGCAGATGGCCGATGAAGCCATCGCTTTATGTAAGCGGTTTGCAATTCAGTCCCATGTACTCGGAGTGCCTGCACCGTTCGGACGAGAATTCACATATATCAAATTTGTTGACCCGGACCCGAAATTTGACCAAACCCCGGACTGGCGACAAGTGGATCAAGGGCCCGAGACGCTGTTACCTGAACGCGTGCAATTAGGCTATCAAGATAACTATTTCGAAGAACCCGTAATTGACTCTGGGTTTGGCCCCTACGCTCTAGCTCGTATGTGTTACGAAACCGGCGGAATCTATTTTTCTATCCATCCAAACCGTCAAGTTGGCAAAAAAATAGACGCTGGAAAGATCGAAGCGTTTGCTTCTCGTCTTAGTTATTTCTTTTCCCCTGAAATAATGGACTTGTATCGCCCGGATTACCTTAGCGAAGCGGAATACATGTCCAAGGTTAAGAAGAGTCCATTGCGGACGACGTTGATTCAAGCGGCACAAATCGCCCGCGTCGGAACGTTGGATAAACCTCAGCAGCAGTTTATCAAGCGCGACGAAGCGATCTTCGTTCGCGATCTTACGTTGGCGCAGCAAGAGTCCGCACGCCTAGCTCCTGAACTAATGAGACTCTGTACCGTGCTGGCAGAAGGTGACAAGTCACGAAGCAAAGAAGCTACGCCGCGCTGGCTAGCAAGTTTTGATCTCTCGTTCGGCACTTCGATTGCCGCCAAAGTGCGTGCCGAAGCTTATAATGCGATGCTTGCCAAAGCAAAACGAGGAATGAATTTCGAAAAGCCCGAAAGCAACACATGGAACTTGAAACCGTCCGACAAAATCAACGTTGATAGCAAACTAGAAAAAGAAGGCAAGCAGGCAACCGAGCTATTACGAAGTGTTGCGGAGAAGCACAAAGGAACACCGTGGGCACTTTTGGCCGAGCGGGAATTGAGCCATCCGCTCGGATGGGAATGGAGTGAGTCGTTTACAGATCTAAACCCACCGCCTAAGCCAGGCCGTCCTCGAACAACTCCTCCTGCGACTCCAACGGCCGCCAAGGATGAAAAAGCCAGGATGCTCAACCCACCACTTCCAAAGCGGCCCGTCACCAAAATCTAGTTGGTACGAGACTCGCCGATCAAATAGAGCAACAACTGATTGGGACCGCTGACCAGTTTTAGGCTTTGTCTAGACTTCGATTTTTGCGTACGATATTGTCCTAAATCGTTGCGTCGCTAAAACCACTGCGGCTCTTCCATCACGTATGCCCCTTTTTTTGATCGAACTTTCTATGCTTTTCTCTACAATGCGTCAGAGGCTATTTTCCAGCGTCAGTTTCGGTTTGTGCATCTGTTCATGTTGCCTTGGACTGCTCGCAGAGGATACAACCGGACAATGGAATCAATGGCGTGGCCCGAATCGAGATGGCATTTCCAACGAAAAGGGGTTGCTGGAATCCTGGCCAGACGAGGGGCCCGCAATTGTTTATAGCGTGAAGGGACTCGGAACGGGGATGGCAAGCGTTGCGATCGCAAATGGTAAGATCCTTACGATGGGAAACAAGGACGGTAACACAAGAGTTGTTTGCCTAGATCAAAGCGATGGCGAGATCGAATGGAGCACACCGTTCACGCCAGCAAAAGGAGATCCGAATTGCAGTCCGACCGTCGATCTGGCTAGTGGACTCGTCTACGCGTTGTCCAACGATGGGGTGTTGGTTTGTTGCCAGTTGGACGGTGGAGAAGTAGTTTGGGAAACGAGTTTTACCAAGGATTTTGGTGGCAAGATAGAAACGGTTTGGGGTTACAGCGAGTCGCCCCTCGTGGATGGCGATCTGCTCATTTGCACTCCCGGTGCTCCGGATGCAATGGTCGCGGCACTCAACAAAAAAACAGGTGAAGTCGTTTGGAAAGGCAAGGCACCTGTGGGCAAACTAAAAGGAAATGACGGTGCAGGATATTCCTCCTCGATTATATCAAACGCATCAGGCGTCAAGCAGTATGTTCAGTTGATAGGGCACGGGATCGTTAGTTACGATGCTAAAACGGGATCGCTTCTTTGGAACTACGACCGCATCGCTAACCAAACAGCAAACATTCCAACACCCATCGCCAAGGACAATTACATTTTCTGCTCGACTGGCTACGACGACGGCGGGACAGCCTTGTTGGAAATTTCCAAGAAAGGAAAGCAGCTTAGCGCAAAGGAGGTTTACTACAAGACCAGTAAAGAGCTCCAAAATCATCATGGTGGAATGATTATGATCGGCGATTATGTCTACATGGGGCACGGCCATAACAACGGTTTCCCTGCCTGCGTCGAATGGAAAACTGGTAAGAACCTATGGGACAAAGCTCGTGGCGCGGGCACAGGTTCTGCGGCAATTATTGTCGCCGAGGGTAAACTGTACTTCCGTTATCAAGACGGCACGATGGCACTGATTAATACAAAAAAGGACAAATACGACTTGATCAGTCAATTCAAATTACCCACGCACAACAAGGAAAGCTGGCCGCATCCCGTCATTGCTGGCGGCAGGCTGTTTATCAGAGACCAAGACGAATTGGTTTGTTTCAAGATTGACAGGTAGATAGCCCCTGACTTGCATGTTTGGATGGATCGAATTGGTAACTCATGGCGCTTAGCGACTTTACACTGATTGGTTTATTGACTCACGAATCGGTGGGCGTAAGATCCGCTTCCCTGGAGCTACTGAGCGGAAGCTTTTCTAACGATGGTCGCTGGCTACCCCAGATCTTTGCCGCGTGGGATCGCTACGGTGGATACGAGGCATTCCCTGAATTTCCGCTTCTCACTCACTTCGCGATCCCCGGCGAATTGGTAAGCGAATGCATCGATCGAGCCCAACGCATGTCGGCAGGAAAACCGATAACCGATCGGGTCTGCCGATGTGCAGGTAAACTCATCGAAGCGATTTCGGTTGCCGAGCCCGTGACATTCGCGAATCATGTCGCCGCAATTCATGAGCTCAAATTACAGTCAAAAATCTTTTTTCGAGTCAACGATCATAAGATGCGTGCGCGATGCGGGTGGATCGACCGAGAGTTTCCTGATTTAACCGAGACACTATTGAACAACCCCGGCAGTATTCTCAACCTCTACGAAGTATTGGAAAGTCAATTCCTGCAAGGTAGAGCGGACGATGTACTCAAATCGGGTTTCCAATCGCTTCGAACCGATTTGCAAAGCCAAGCCGATTTGCAAAGCCAAGCGGATTCACAGGAACGAACGGTTGAGCACGTCTCCCATGTTTGTCTGGAGCTTGCGACTCGCTATCGAATGGTAGGCTACGAGGCTTGGTTTGTCGATCTTTTGGATCACAGCGAATCCGCGATCGCGGATGCGGCATCTGTTGGACTGGCTCGATGTCGCACCGACACCTCGCTATCACTGATTGCCGATCGCTTTGCAGACTATTCCAAATCGGGTCAGTTGAGATCGATCGACGTGTTGAGGCGCGGTAGAATGCCTAAGACGTCGGAATTGCTTCGATTCTTGCGAGCGCACGGGCATGGAACGCAAGTTCAAAACGCGTTGCGAGCCGCCGAAGTCTTGCAGTTTGATTTTTCGTGCTTGGAGGATTGGTTGGAAGCGTTGGTCGTGGTCGATGAACCCAGTTTCGAGCGACTCAAGGGGTCGCTCGAAATCGTTGAGCCCCTAACCGATTCGTTGTCGCAATCCGACAAAGCTCGAAC
>JAYVPE010000517.1:0-3966 GCA_043757575.1 Pirellula sp. | reverse complement strand
AACGTGGTCCT
Organism: Pirellula sp.; assembly: GCA_043757575.1. Taxonomy (GTDB): domain Bacteria; phylum Planctomycetota; class Planctomycetia; order Pirellulales; family Pirellulaceae; genus JBKCUI01. The sequence continues at coordinate 3,955 of JAYVPE010000517.1, read as the reverse complement.
TTCGGAGAATGGATTCCGCATGGATGAAAGTTGATTGGCTGCATCATAGAGATAGGTAAAACGACCCGAGTCGGGCGCATCCAATGTCTTGCTTATGCCCATAGCGTCATAGCTGTAGGTGATTCGCTTGCTATTGGGTAAGCGAACTGAGACCATTTGGCTAAGGTTACTATAGGCGTAGGTCGTTCGTCCCGAGCCATCTGCCATCAACGTCCGGTTTCCTGTGGAATCGTAGGTAAACGTTGATCGGGTCCCGTCAGGATATTTACGTTGGACTAGTTGACCTACGCTATTATAGGTGTAGCTCGTCCTCAATCCTCGCGGATCGATTCTAAGCGATTGCTGACCGGCCGCATCATAGGCCGATGTGGTTCTTCCGTTAAGTGGGTAGATCAACTGCGTGCGAGCATTGGTTGCATTGTAGGCATAGGTAGTTCGGCTAGCTCGAGCATCAACCAGAGCCAACTCTCGCCCCCCGGCATCGTAAACATGAGTAGTACGATTTCCGAACGCGTCAATTTCTGCCGAATTTCTTCCCAAGGAATCGTAAACCGAACTGGTCCGGCTTCCATTGGCGTTCACTGTTGCTAGCATTTGGTCTGCCGCGTTGTAAACAACTGTCGTTCGCTTGCCGAGCGGATTGATGTTCGCAACTGACCGGCCAAAGCTGTCGTAAACGCTCGTCGAACGATTGCCTAGCGGGTTGCTGGGCGTTGGGCGCTATGCGACTTTGGATTTCAGGACGAAAATCAAAACAATGACTCATGGCACCTTTGTTCTTTCTCGCTATGAGCCATACCAGCCAAACGCCTATCGAAAGTTTTTCGCCAAAATCGTGAATTGTCTCTCCCATTCGCTTTTCTATTCACGCGTGATTTTGGGGATTGAGAAATTTTCTATGGCCGGAAAAATATCCCTCATAACTTCAGTCGTCATTTCAGCGGACAACTGCGATTCCGTTATATGTCCCCATTGTAAGCGTGCACGATAGTCACCGTCGAAAAAAACCGCAACGACATTTTTTAGTTTCCGGTCAGTTGTGAACTCACCGCAATATAAGACATCTGACCTTCGATCCCAGCGGAACTGAAGAACGTTTCTACCCGTCTGGTCGACGAAACTAAACGTCGAATTTTTCCCAACGTGCTTATGGGTCAAGCTTGGCGAAAACTGTTCGGAAATCAAAAGGAACCTAAGCAATGAAGACTCTTTACCGTTCGAATTTGCTCCATCGTTCGAATAGTATCCACTCACCTCGATATAGTTCGCACTAATCCCCTGTACTCGCGTTTCAAAAACACTTAAAACCATGCAAGTCCCAACTTGCACTTCTGTTCCGCAACCGCTTAGAACCAAAGTTAGCAGGGTGCCTGTAATCGATAAGCTTCCTAGAGTTTTGTTTGGCACTCGCAGCACGATGCCTTTCCGTTTGGATCAATGAAAATAAAACTTGCATTTGCCGTATGGTCTTCCGGCGGAAAAAGCGAAAAGGGTGTTTCCCAAGTGTTTCTCGGGTCATGTGAGTAGATGAGCTTGCTTTGAACATAGGATTCGTAAGCAGGAAATCCATCATGAGTTCCCCTGAAATTTCCATACAATATTGTGCCTGAACCAACAATTTCTTGGAAATGCAGTTCATAGGTTAAATGCCAGTCGATCGCGGGAGCTAGCGGAGCAAACAGCCAAGGGACTAAGCCGTGCATCGTCATATCGACTTGAACATCACACGGACCCGTTCGCTTAATCGAAATAGATGCAACCATGCTTCCAAGTCTTTCGATATAGTTGTCATTCCCACCAAAATAATTAATCGTATACAGATGTGACGGGCTTATCCCCGAAAACTTATCAATCGTGGGATCGTCTTGAATACACTTCTCCATTTCAACGGTTGCACGTTGTAACGCACGCGATTTAGCAAGGCCCAAAGGGGATTGACTAACATCCCTGTCGTCCCCTTTAAGCCACGAATCAATGCCAATGGTAACCCATGGATATGGAATAAACGCATTCGCCTGTACGTTCGCCTGGTAAAGCCCCGTCGGGTCCGTAGCCACTAGAGAATGTCCATTAACGTACTTATACAGATTTGTACCGCCCGTAAACAGTGGAAGACGACACGACGCGCCTTCTCATTCGAATAAGGACATGACACGCTACAGATTCCTTGTCTTATGGAACATCTGCAGCGTCTAAGATTGTCCATCCGGCCACTTCAGATTCCAGCAACGAAAAAACGTTTTGATCTCTAATCCAAGTAAGAGTGTAATGATGCGTGGCGGTATCAATGTCGTACAGGATTAACGCGAGACAATGATCGGATTGCAGGTAAACACCCAGGATGCCGTTTTGTTCCACCATACCTAATTTACGGCGAACTGGGCCAGTAATCATGGGCCTCAAAATGCCAGGCCATCCACTCAGTTGAATATGTTCAAATAACGGAACCGGTTTCTCATTTCTCGATACTATGAAGAACTCCAATGAATCGCTAACCTCGGACCACTTGACCACTACAGTAGCGCGTAGAGTCTGCAGTAACCGCAGTTTTGGACTCAACGTGTTCTTTAATTCGATCCGCTGAAGTAACTCCGCCGATGCGTTTGGGATCGCAGCCCTTACTTCGTGAAGTGTCACGTCTCTGCCGAGTCGGATCCTCTTCCCTGTTATGATATCATCCACGCTGGTTGCCTCAATCTTGTCATTCGTTAACTCGGCAAGAAGGCTCCTCAACGGTTGCTGGCAGCACTCCTCGAAGTAAAGCTCAACGCCAATCTCGAAAAACTTCGCCCGAATCGATTCTTCGAATCTACGGAACGCCTTTTCGGAGAATTTCGTCTCGCAGAACTGACTTGCAATCGCAATCCTATTGTCGTCCGACACCAACAATACCCTTGAATGATCACTCCTATAGACAAGCATTAACAATAACAATAGACATGGCATAAAATTTACTTGCCTTTCTTTGGCGAGCCATCTTGATTGATATCGCAAAAACAGCAATCGTTCCAGTCAATGTAATAGAATCTCTTTGCTGGCGCCTCCAAAGACTTTCCCCACCAATCGGGCTTTTTATGTTTCGTAGGGAGACCACCATTTGTCACAACAGCACATCCTGGCCCCGGGTCTCTTTTGAAAATGTCCAAGTCCTTTTGCCAATCTTTTGGCGAGTCGCTTGTAATTGCTTCGTCGCAAATGAACCTTACCTCACCATCCGCTCTGAAGATACCACAGGTTCTTTCATTGACCATCGCTGTAGCAGTATCCATGTTGGATATGTTTCCTTGGGTGTCTGCTTCGTGACCACCTTCACTAACTCGCCAAGCCTCCCAAAAGTGGACGGCATTTCCTAGAAGCTTGCCTGGACAGACTCCCTTGGTCTTTTTGCAATTCGCTGATGTGCATCTCACTGTAACCTCTTGAACCATCCATCCATTGCCTCCCGGGCATTTGTTCTCCACATAAAACTGATACTCCATTCCAAAAGTTCCCGCACCTTTTGGACACTTATTTGATGGGTGATCGAGAGTATCAGCAACCGTCTTAATCGAGACTTTCCCAGTAGGATCGAGCCTATTTAAGACTCTCTGTCCAACATACGCGTAGAGATCAATACCTCTCCGAATCCCGATAGGATCCCTCGTAGTCCATCTAGCAATAGTCGGCTGGTAGGTTCTAGCACGGATGTAAAAAAGTCCGGTTTCGGTGTCGAAATAGTAGCCGACGTTGCCAACCCATCGGAACGGGTTCACTGTGGAGCCACTGCTTGTGATCGGGTTACCCCATGCGTCGTAAAGGTACGTGTCACTTACCGTTTCGCTGCTCGTCGTAAGCGCCTGCGTGGAACCCAGCGCATCGGTGTGGTACCAGCTTGATATTGAACTCCGGCGTTGGCTAACCAACCGACCGAATTGAACTGGTTCCTGGGTATACGTGGCAAGCAGGATGTTCGAAC
>JAYVPE010000516.1:0-3971 GCA_043757575.1 Pirellula sp. | reverse complement strand
CGGTCTGGCTTGGGTTCCTCAACGCAGCCCCTTACTTGGGTGCGTTGGTTACGGCTTCTCTATGCATTCGGTATCCACCTAAAGCTAAAGCTGGTATTAAGCTTCTGACAAGTGTTTTTGGATTTGGAATTTGTATGATCGTGTTCGCACTATCGACCAATTTCGTCTTGTCAGTGATAGCGCTCTTTGCCGCTGGCATGCTGGATGGGCTGAGCGTCGTCATTCGCAAAGCAATCTTACGATTGTATTCACCCGATCACATGCGGGGCCGTGTTGCAGCGGTAAGTTCGATTTTCGTTGGCGCGTCCAATGAGTTAGGGGAGTTGGAAAGCGGGCTTGCTGCTCACTATTTGGGGCTCGTTCGCAGCGTTTGGATAGGCGGAATCGCTACGCTCGCGGTCGTGTCAGGCGTAACGTTGGTAGGTCGCGAACTGCGGGAGTTTGACATGGAGAAGGAATCCAAATCGCACTAGTCTTTTGAACTATGCGAATTGTTCAAGTCCGAATATCCTTTAGGTCTTTTTGCCCGAAGTGAATTTTGATCCGAAGTGAATTTTGATCCGTTCTTAATTTTTGATCTTCGCACCATTTTTTAGATGGACAATAGAGAGTTTATGCCCAGAACTATTGCTATTGGAGACATTCATGGCTGCCTAGATGCCTTGAATGCACTGCTTGACGCAATCCAACCGACTCGCGACGACACGATTGTTACGGTCGGCGACTACGTGGATCGAGGCCCTGATTCCAATGGGGTGTTAGAACGACTGCTTCAGTTGGAACAAACGACGAATTTGATACCGTTGATGGGCAATCACGAAGAAATGCTGATTGCAGTCCTCGAGCATCAGATGGAGCCTTATAGCTGGCTCAATCACGGAGGGGTAGAAACGATGGATTCGTATGGCTTCGCAGGAGACCTTGCTTGCGTGCCCAAGTCGCATCGAGATTTCCTTAAACGCATGGCTGACTACTACGAAAACGACACTCATTTTATCGTTCACGCCAACTACGATCCTGTCTTGCCCCTTGCTGAACAGCCTTCGGATTTGCTGCGATGGGTCAAGATTTCCAATGTACTTCCAGGACCGCATATCTCTGGCAAAAGAGCAATAGTTGGTCACACTCATGATCGGCAAGGCGAAATTTTCGAAGTCCCCCATCTCGTTTGCATCGACACTTACTGCTACGGTGGCAAATGGCTGACTGCACTTGATTTAGAGACTGGCAAAGTATGGCAGGCCAATCCAGATGGCTCCATGAGAGACTATACCGAATCGCATGGAAATTAGTGTATAAACACTATTCTCTGTACCATTACGAGCCATTCGAACAATCATTTCGATCCCTTCAAAGGCCTGCTGCGTGGCAAAAAAGAACAAGACAAAACAGGATTCGGTTGAAAGAGAACTTTCCGGGATAAACGACGCGGCTGGCGATCTGATGGAATCCGCATATTGCGCTTCGGCTTACAAGTTATATGGCGAGCTTCGATCGAGGGCTCGATCGGAGGGTCAACTTGGGTTCTACGTTTTTGGCACCTTCTTTCAAATGACCTTGTCCCAAAGGCTGCTGCAATTCGAAACGGTTCGTGAGCGAGCGGTCGAATTGATCGCCATCTTTGAAGACGAAGAGCAGGCACGTAAAATTGAACCTTCGTTGGATCTCGATCATTATGAGAACATGATCTATTCGATGGGTGCATGTGCCTACGAGGTTCTTGCCGAAGCGACCGGAGCGCTGGATGGGTACAATTCCGAAGGAATGCAAGAATGCCTCACCGGAGGCATTGAAGTATGTCACCGCATCGGCAAACTCTCCTGCATTCAGTGCTTTCGCGAGTATGCCTGCGATACGCACACTGCTGCCGATGACTATGAGCTGGCTCGATACCATTGCAAACAAGTGCTCAACCAGGATGGAGGATTTCCTGAACGTGGCGACCGACGTTGGTTGGCCATGCTGAGGTTAGCAGCCATGGATATTTTCGAAGGGCAACATGACTCTGCAAGATCCAAACTGGAACAGGCGACCGAGTTGGCCCTCTTACCAAGCGTTAACGATATATCAGGCGCTCAAGTGGCTGTCACATTCGAACGTTGTACGCTCGATTTGATTGAGCTGCTGGAAATGGACGAGCAGACGACCAAGATACTAAAGGACCTACCCCCGCGTGGGGAATGCCCTGAGTACGACCTCGATGTCGATTTTTTAACTTCCCTCAGTCATGTAATAAACCAAGAATGGGACGAAGCCGAGAAGTTGCTTCTTACGTGGAACAAAACACTTAAGCAAAACAAAGCTATTACAAAATGGTTGGAGACAGGAATCCGGCTTGTTGCATTGTATCGCTTACGCGGCGATATAACTAAAGCAAAAAGATTGAGTGTGCAATTCGAGGAAGCGGCTACGAAGGCAAATGATTGGCAATCGATTCGTCGATTGCATCAGATTCTCGACGAGGCGATCGATGTCACACCCTTGGGAACCGTCGTTCGAAATACGCGTGCTCCCAATGCATTGCCTCAGCCCGAACCATCCACCGTTGCCACCGACATGGATGTCCAACCGACAGAAGCATCTGAGACAAAAGAGCCCACTCCGCTTGGGCCGTGGATGGATGATTTTACCGAGCGCATGCATGCTGCGGGCAAGGAGGCAGACAAAGATTCGAAAGCAAGTGTCGATGTCGCACCATTTCGAAAGGAGCTATTCGATCGCGAGATAAAGGATTTCGTGCACCCCGAAGACATCGGGCGGGCATTGTACTTAATGAACTTTTTGGTTACTCCCGACTGCGATCGAGCTATTGTATGGAAATGGGCCAATACGCTGGTTACTTCGAATCAAGAGGTTGCGTATTTGATTTCATTACTCGCTCGACTCGGTATGACGATCAGCATGCTGGATCGATTGACGGCCGAACTAGAGTACGATGCCGATCAGGATGCACTCCACGATTTGAATGATCTCGACTATTTGGATAGATTTGACGACGAACTTGCCAAGGACAGAGATCTGCCTCCGACGTCGATAAGTAACGATCGACTGGAGCAGCTCGTACGTAAATCGTTGCAAATGGAAGCGACTGGAGTCAACAACAACTTCCGCGCCGCAGAAGTTTTTGAGTACATCGGAAACGCTGGTGAAGCGGAAAGGTGTTACGCCAGAGCCTTCAAACTCGATCGCAAGAGAGATGATGCGGCTCTTGCGTTATCGAGAATCTATTCAGAAACCGATCGACTGCAGGACGCATTGTATGTGCTCGATCTTTGCATACGAGAGGGGGGGGACTCTAAAGAACTCCTCTTCGAAGCAGCGCTTAAGGCGCATGCATTGACCCAACATGAATTGCAGGTGAGCTTTTTGCAAAAATTGCATCAACGGCATTCACCAGGTCCCTGGAGCAACTACTACCTCAGTTCGGGACTCCTTGAACTCAAACGGCCGCAGGAGGCTATGGAGGCCATCGATCGCGAAGTTGCAATGTTTCAATCGAGCGGACTGCACATCGATTCAGTTAGAGCTGCTGCCCATGCTCAACTGGGACAGTCTCAGGAAGCTGCGACAACCATTCAACACGCGCTAGCTCAACCACTTTCTAAAATCAATGATTTGACCATGAGCGGCGTTTCTGGTGCTTTTGAAAGGCTGATCACTGCCGCGAAAATGTGCCCCGATGAACGAGCGCTTCAATTGCGAGTGGAGCAAAAAATGCTTGTTGCAGGAATCGCGACGGAGAGCTATTTCGAACAGATCCGAGCTAACGAAAAGCCTTGTGACCTGTATTTGTTCCAGTGCTACCTCTCACAACCACTCGACGCAGCTTGGGCGGATTCCGAAGGCTGTATGCCGGACCAAGCTGAGTGGCAGACCTACGTTGCGCAGTGGGGCGTTTTGGCACGAGATTCCGATGAGGCAGAGGACGTGGCATTGCAATGGCAAGCCAAATGCTACCCGATCGAGGCGGT
>JAYVPE010000515.1:0-3972 GCA_043757575.1 Pirellula sp. | reverse complement strand
CATCGAACTGACTTGCAAAGAATGGGATAAAAAAATAGGATAATGGAGAGGTCGTGTTTGGATATCGCAAAAAGGAGTATCGCTATGGCGTTAAGCGCAAAGAAGTTGCAAGAGCTGATGAAGGAAAAGCGGCGACGTGAGAAGTTACCGCCACGGCCTGTGATTGCCGAATTGATCCCGCTCACGCTGAAACGACGCGAGCTCGACCAAATCACCCAGCGGTGTTCTTCCGTATTGTTGTCTATCGAGACAACGTTGGTGCAATGCGCGAGGGACCAGTCCTTGGTTGATGATGAAATTGTGCGACAAGGGCTAGTTTGCACTATTCGTCACACATCCAGTGAATCCGAAGCAGTAGCGTTCGTCGTATTGCGGTTGGCAGCATTAGGGAGCGAGTTGGATGTCAGCGAAGAAGACTGGGCGTTGGCGTTACGAGGAATATGTACCTCGGTAACAAACCATTGCAAGGGAAAAACAGGCTCGTTCAGCTATCTTACGACCGCTCGCGCGTTTGTCGCCAAAGCAAATGGAATTCGTCGCTAGAATGGCGAACCCAGACTCGCGGCTACGGCAGCGTGTGCCCCATTTTATCTCGCTTGGTCGCAAGGTAGCCTGCGTTGTATTCGTTGACTTTCGAAACAATCGGTACTTGGTCGGTAACGATCAGGTCAAAGCCTCGCAAGTTGAACGCCGCGGTTTTCTTTGGGTTGTTGGTTAACAGGCGAATGCGGCGAAGGCCCAAGTCTTTCAAAATTTGGATCCCGACCCCATAGTCGCGCATGTCCGCTTTAAATCCCAGTGCATGGTTCGCTTCGACAGTATCGAGTCCTTGCTCCTGAAGCGCATAAGCCCGAATTTTTTGCGCGAGTCCAATGCCTCTTCCTTCTTGCGGCAGGTAGACCAATACGCCTCGTCCCTCGCTTGCGATCACCTCTAACGCTTGATGCAATTGGTCTCCACAGTCACATCGCAGCGACGAAATCAAATCGCCAGTGAAGCAACTGCTGTGCATTCGAACTAATGGCGCCGGATCGGATTCATTGTGAATATCGCCCATCACCAAAGCCATCGGTTCCTGGGTTTCGAATTGGACTCCGTAGATCATGATGTCGAAGTCACCGTACTTGGTTGGCAACTTGGCTTGAGCGGCTCGCGTTACGAGTTTTTCATTGATGCGGCGGTGCGAAATAATCTGTTCGACAGTGATGATTTCCAAACGGTGTCGGATCGCCATTTCAAGCAATTCGTCCCGCGTTGCCCGATCCCCTTGGCTATTCAAAATTTCACAAAGTACACCTGCCGGAGTCAATCCAGCCATCCGAGCCAGGTCGACAGCCGCTTCGGTATGACCCGCACGACGCAACACGCCACCCTCCATGGCTACGAGGGGATAAACGTGGCCCGGCTTCACAAAATCCGTAGGCTTGCTGGAATCGATTGCTAGCCGTCGAATGGTCTCCGCTCGTTCGCCAGCGGTGATTCCAGTTTTGCAACCAGCGTGATCGACTGGCGTCATGAACGCTGTGGAGAGGGGCGAAGTGTTTTGTTCAACGAGCGGTCGCAGCTCGAGTCGATTACAAACCGATGGCAATACCGGAGCGCATAATTGACCGTGGCCTTGGAGCATGAAATTGATTGTTTCGGTCGTAACACCTTGAGCGGCACACACGAAGTCCCCTTCGTTTTCGCGATCTTCATCATCGAGCACAATCACTACATGACCCCGAGCGATTGCCGCAACAGCGTCTGGAATGGAACTGAATGCATGTGGCATAATGATCCTTAAGGAAAGGGTACGCGACGTCCAGGCTTATTCGCCCGAATCGAGTCCCTCGAGGTTATAGTCTTTCATCTTTTTGTGCAGCGTGTTTCGATTGATTCCCAATCGCGCGGCAGCTTTAGTCTGTACAAAATTGCAGTTTGAAAGCACTTGTGAAATCAACTCCTTTTCAACTCGATCCACAACCTTGCTGTGCAAGTCAGTTTGTTCGGGACTGCAAATGCGAACCCCTTCTTGAACGACTTCCTTTACCAACGAATCGAAATCAAGGGGGCGGGCTTCGGTCGAAGATTTGGTCGGCGTGGCTCCTGTAACGCAACCAGGCAACAGTTGAACGGTTAACTCGTCCGAGTCGGCCATCACAACCGATCGTTCGATGTAATTTTGGAGTTCTCGCACGTTACCAGGCCAATGGTAGTCCTGAAGTGCTTGCATGGCTTCACGTTGGATATGGACAACGTATCGGTCGTTGCTGGCACTATATTGGTGTAAAAAGTGAGCAATCAGTGCCGGAATGTCTTCGCGTCGCTGTCGAAGCGGCGGTAATTCGATAGGCACAACGTTGAGCCGCCAATAGAGATCCTCGCGGAATTTTTCTTGACGGATCTCATCGGCTAAATCTCGATTGCTGGCCGCAATGACTCGGGTATCGACCGTAATCGTCTCTGTGTCACCTACCCGTTCAAATTCCCTCTGTTGCAGAACTCGCAGGAGCTTGACTTGGAGGTGCATGGAAGTGCTGTTGATTTCATCGAGGAATATTGTTCCGGTATGGGCTGTTTCGAATCGGCCTGCGCGATTCCCGACGGCGCCCGTGAACGCACCTCTTACGTGGCCAAAGAGTTCGCTTTCGAGCAAGCTTTCGCTCAAGGCACCGCAATTGACCTTAACGAACGGGCCGCCGTTGCGATTGCTGAGGTGGTGAATGGCGTTGGCGATGACCTCTTTGCCGGTCCCCGTCTCGCCAAGCAAGAGAACGGACGCATTGCTCATGGCGACACGTCGGGTGACGCGAAAAACCTCCTGCATTGCGGGGCTTGAACCGATCACGCCGGGCAGTTGGATGCTGCTGTTGTGCCGATAATTTCCTTCGTTTTCCAGCCCGAAACTGGCCATGTGTCTCTAACTTGTGGTTGACGCCAAAAAACCTGAGTCGGCGTCCGTACGCTCGACCCTCGTTAGGGTGCGACTTCGGCCCAGGGCCTATCTCCCTTCGCCGCCTCGACCGCATCCAGTATGCGTCCAAGGACAATTCTTAGGTCCAAGTCGTCTGGACCACGCTTGTTATACTCTTCGTACTGAGCCTTAACAGTCTCAGGGGATATCATAACGCCAAATTGCCTAATGGATTGCACAAAATTTTGGCTAGCCTGCTCGCGTTGAGGCAGCGGCTTCGAATTATCTGTGGCCATGTGTATCAGTTGCAGTTGACCCACAGGTGTGTCAACTAGCATCGTGCTGGAGCCTTTTGGCTGAGACGATACAAACTTGCTTTGCCGGACTGACCAATAGGAGGTCGATAGCTCACGCCATGTGTTTCGATCGGCGGAATCAACCAATGGGGATTGGGTCACGATTCTCATCCGGCGCAGAATATCGGCTAAACCGACCTGTTCGGGCGGGACGCTCCCCATTACCAATCGTAGGTCTGCTCCGGCAATCTCATGTTCGCCCCTGCTTAAGGATGCAGCAAGAATAGCGATTGGGCAAGTTGCGGTCGCTGGGTTGGCACGGATCCTCTGAATGAGCTCACCAAGGTTCATCTCACGAACGTGCGAAACCAGAAACACCGCCTCAATCGGTTTTCCCTCCCTCAGAAAGCTCATAGTTTGCGATGCCGATGAAGATTCCAAAATTCCGTAGCCAAAGGATTCGAGGAGAGTTCTCGTATGCGTCCTGAGGTCCGAGGCTCCTCCCGCAACCAAAGCTAATGGTTTCCCGTCCAGCATTCTCATTTCCGCAAGTACCCGTTCCAGTCGATTTCTGCCATCGAAATGAATGTCAACAAGCTCAATCGAACCGTCATCTTTTTGGGAAACCATTGCCCCGAGCATAGCTTGAGCGGCAGCATAGCGAACCGATGCAAAGCCAGATCCGCATGCGTCCGATAGTCGATCTCGAACAGTGTTTGGCATTGTCGACGGATTAGCCCAGCGTGCGAGATTCCGCACTGCAACGAGTTGAGCAGAAGC
>JAYVPE010000514.1:0-3973 GCA_043757575.1 Pirellula sp. | reverse complement strand
ACAATCTTTCATAAGCAGGAAGACTATGTTGCCTTCGAAAAAATACTTTATGAGGCTTTGGAGATCCACAAAATGGAGCTCTATAGCTATCTGCTGATCGAGAACCAATCAGTCTGATACTGTTGATTGGTCTTGTTCAAACGAATACCCTGGGATTATTGTCGATGCAATGGCTCTACTGCGTTTAGCAGAGTGGGTTTTGCTATCAAAGACAACACAAGGATGTAAGGCATGCAACGACAGTACTCCCCCCCGCGCTGACCAAGTCGAGTTCGGCGCACGTTCCTCTGCGGATTCTTTGGAATCAGTTCCCGCCACAGACCCAGCAATTGGTCTTCATTGCGTTGATCAAGATGCTCGACCAAGCATTGCCTGCAACCGACAAGGAGCAGAGTGATGAATCGAACATCTGATTCCAACACCGCGGCTCTAGCACCGATGCTTGTTAGTGCCAAGATTCGCTCATCTCATCAAGAGCGGTTAGCGCTCGTTTATGTGCGTCAGTCGAGCACCAAGCAAGTGGAAGAAAACATCGAGTCAACCCAGATGCAGTACCGTCTCGTCGATCGCGCTGCTGCGATGGGATGGAGCGACGATCGCATCGAAGTGATCGACGATGACCTAGGCATGAGCGGTCGGAGCGTCGAGTACCGGGTCGGATTCCAACGCATGATTGCAGAAGTGTCGATGGGACACGTTGGCATTATCTTCAGCATCGAAATGAGTCGACTTGCTCGGTCGTGTCGCGACTGGCACCAGTTACTTGAAATCTGCAGTCTGTTCGAAACACTACTGGCCGATGCTGATGGAGTATACGATCCACGCAATCACAACGACCGTCTATTATTAGGACTAAAAGGAACGATGAGCGAAGCGGAACTACACGTGCTGCAAGGAAGACTTCGTGCAGGTCAACTTAACAAGGCCCGCCGCGGTGAGTACTTCACCCACGCGCCGATTGGATATATACGAAGCGAAAGCACTCTCGTCAAAGATCCCGACGAACAGGTTCGCAACTTTGTCGATATGCTCTTTTCGAAATTCGTCGAACTCGGATCGCTCAGCGGCCTGATGCGATACCTACGTGACGAAAACTTGACAATGCCGCTGCGTGACCATCGCGGCGTGCAAAAAGGGAAACTACAATGGAAGCAGCCCAACAATTCGACTCTCTTGTGTATGCTCCATCATCCGATTTACCATGGCGCTTATGTGTATGGACGCCGCAAGACGGATCCCAAAAAGGTCGTTAAGGGCAGCCCCAATAGCGGTAGAGTGTGGGCTTCGATCGATCAGTGGGATGTGCTGATTGAGAACAAACTTCCAGCCTACATCAGCAAGCAGCAGTTTGAGGAAAACCAGAAGAAACTCTGGGAAAACGCAGCAAAATATCGACTCGGCACAGCTATGCGGGGAACGTCGATGCTGGCCGGTCGCGTCGTCTGCGGACACTGTGGACGACACATGAGTGTCAGCTACAGCGGACAATCCAAAGAACGTTTGACTTGCGAAATGTCGCGTAATCAATGGGGCGAGAAGCAATGTCAAGGCTTCAACGCACGTTCGCTCGATGAACTCGTACGTTCGCTGTTGCTTCAAGCGATTTCACCGGCGTCAATTGAACTGAGCATCCAATCGTTTGCGAAGCTGGATCAAGATCGTCATGTCGTCGAGCGTCATCATACGCAGTCGGTTGGGCGAGCTGAGTACGAGAGTGATCTTGCCCACAGACGCTATGAAGAAGTCGATCCGTCGAATCGCCTCGTTGCGTCGGAACTGGAGCGACGATGGGAGCAGTCGCTGCGAGACAAACGGGCTGCCGAAGAAACGCTTGTTCGTTATCGTGCGCAACAACAAGAAAAGCTGACGCCAACCCGCGTGGCACGGATCGAATCACTTTCGAATGACATTCCAGCGCTGTGGAACACCAGCACGACAACAGGCATTGACCGCCAAAGCATCTTCCGCGCGTTGGTCGAACGCATTATCATCGAAACTGTTGGTCGGACCGAGTATGTCAACGTCATGATCCGTTGGGCCGGAGGCTTTGAAAGTCGTCATCGAATCCACAAACCGGTCCAGCAATTTGAATGGCTGGAGTCCGCATCGGAGATTCGCGAGTTGATCGAGCGTGGAAAGCGTGAAGGCAAGACTCACGGCGAGGTCTCCGAGGAACTTAATCGTGAAGGGTATCACTCAACAAACTGCGGTGCATTTACGCCAGCGATTGTATCATCGCTATGCAAGAAGTTCCGCGATGAATCGCGAGTCGAAGTCCGTGCGCACGAATCAACTCATTGGGGTCTTCGAGAATTAGCGCACGAACTGGGCCTACGTAAAGAAACGTTGAATACCTGGCGTCGTCGTGGATGGGTCCATGCTACGCAAGAATCAACACGTTGGACTTTTTGGGCGAACGAAGAAGAACTCACTCGACTTCGCAAACTGGTCGATCACAATCGACAGGGCCTGCAAAAGACACCAACGGAACTAACCACCCCCACAGCGAAAACCAACTGAAAACCAACTGAAAACCCTTGAACACAAATCTGCCAAGGAGGGCATTGTGATTACTTCACCATACACGAGAAGGCCAGAAGGTCGATTCCGAAATTGGCTGCGAGGTGCTTGAGCTTTTCTTCGAGCCAGCGTTTTCGGTGATCGAAGTTCTTGCCAGAACGCTCGTCGAAACCCATGAGGTAGCAAGACCGGACCGTTTTTCCGATGAGATGTACGGCAACGATCTCCGACGGGTCAAAAATTTCAGCACGAGCCAATCTCGCCATGATTCACTCCTTCGCATGACCGATACAAGAAAGTACAGAATAATCTTAGCATAAAAATTTCCAATCCTGTTCGCAACCACCCCCCCAAGAATATGTGGTGTCCCCAAGAGTCCCCAAGAGTCCTCCCCACATAGCCGTACCGTTCAAAAGCTGCTTCGACTAACGATCGATTGGAATCAGCAAGTTCGATATTTGAAAGAATCGCTAGCAGCTCGGATTGATATCCTGGAAGATTACGAATGATTGAAATCGTCTTTGCGAGCCCCTGCAGGTTTTTGTGGCAGTTCAATACCAAGTTTGCACCGCGGCTAGCGAATTCGACAGCAATTGCGTGGCCTATACCGCTTGACGCTCCAGTGACCACAGCAATAAATGGTTTTGCCATTCGTCAGTCCGCTGCTTCGTTCGGAGGTGGCTCATAGTTAAACTCTTGCCATTTGACAGCCTGCTCCATCGGCTCAATGCGCAAAACCAAGAAGCATGAGAAACATGGAGAAACATGGGAGAAACATGGGGACACGACACTTTAGTGCGCGGTCTCGATTTCCCGACCCTCGATCTGAGATAATATCGGCGCGGACTGCTCGTGAAATTGGTCCTGTTACTCTATTTCGATACCAATCATTCGAAATAAGCGCAGGCAATCACCTTTGCAGGCATTCCCACTAGGAGACACATTTTAGAATTGGTCAACGAGAGCGTTTATCAGACTCGCGCTCGGTAGAACTTGCGATGCGTTTTACGACTGCGAGCCTCCGAAACACTCTTTGCCGTTCCGGCTACGTTCTTAAACGCTCTTCCGAAATCTTTCACCATGGCGGACCAAAGCGTGGGCTCGATACCAAGTCGTTCCAAGACTGGCGGTGCGGATAGTGCTGTGGAACCTCGTTTCCCAGCTACCTTGTCGCGCGCTAACCAATCCAGGATTTCTAGATACTCCGCTTCGGCCATCGCCAGAAAACCCTTGTCGCTACTTCGCTTGCCATTACGGCTAGCATGTGGTCCCAATGGATCCTTGCGTTCATCGATCGACACGGGAGCAAGAAACGCATCGGCCCGTGGAGGAGTCGCAGTTTCCACCGCTGCTGTTTCAACTTCAGGTGGTAGTTCCCCACTTGAATCCGCATCTAAGGCAGTTGTCGTGTTAGCTTGAACACGGCGTTGCACCGACGTGTAATCGCTTTGCT
>JAYVPE010000513.1:0-3989 GCA_043757575.1 Pirellula sp. | reverse complement strand
CCTCCACAATGGCAGGGAGCAAATCGTGGTAGTAGCTCTCGCCAAATTCATGATCGAACTGAATATTTAATCGTTTGTAGACACTATGGATCTCTTCTTTGCAATTTGGCAAAAAAGTTTCCCAAAGCTTGAGATTTTCGACGTCGCCGGAATGCAATTTCCACGTTTCTTTCAATACGCGTTGGCCAAGCTGCGAATGCTGTTTGGAACGTTCGAGAAAATCCGCGTCGCATGAGGCTTCTTCGAGGTTCTTTTTGGATTTCGCAAGTTCATCGTTGGCTTCAACTAATTGTTTGACTGCCGTTGCAAAATCTTTGGCCAGTTTTTTGTCTTGTGGGGCCGCGACGGATTTCGCTTTCGATTCGGCTAACTTTTGTTCAGCCCGTTCCATCGCGAGTTCGAGTTTAGGGATGTTGGAGACGGAGTCCTGGAAACCGATAATTTTCTGCACAACACGATAGAGCCGACCAAGCTCCAAGACAGGCGCTTGGCCGAACGCGACATCGTCTCTGAAATTTTTGTAACCGTAGATAATCATCCCGAACTGCGTGCCCCAGTCTCCCAAGTGATTATCCGAGATTGCGTTATGGCCTAGGAATCGAAGAATCTTCGTAATTGAGTCACCGATGACGGTCGATCGAATGTGCCCAACATGCATTGGTTTGGCAACGTTTGGGGAGGAATAGTCGATGACGTAGGTTTTGGGGGTCGCGGCGGGTTCGACTGTCAATCGTTCCGGATCCAAGTGGGCTTCCATCAGGCGTTTGGCAAGCCAATCGGGCGAAAGACGCAAATTGACATACCCTTGGCCAGCGATCGAGACCGACGAGCAGATATCGGACAAGTCCACTTTGGAAACAATTTCCTCGGCAATCGCCAATGGGGCCTTTCCCAGCTTTTTTTGAAGTGGCATTGCCACATTCGCTTGGTAGTCTGCTAAATGCGATTCCCGTGAAACTACGATACGTTCTAGAGCGGCTGCCAAGGCATCGGGTTCGGTAAGCCATGTGGCAAGAACCGGGGCAAACCTGGAACGAATGAGGGAGAGTACTCGCATCGCTTGAAAATAGCTGAAAAGTGTGTCTTATTCAAAGGCAAGCAACATAGCCCACCGCCCCGTTTTCATCCAGACCAAGCCGAATGTAAAACCGCGCACCCAACGTCGATAGTTTAAAAATTCGTACCCAACGAACGCAACAGATTTGGCGTGCAAGTTAAAGGAACGCCAAACCGGTTGCTACTGCCGGGACCGACGCTGTACGTATCCAGTAACAAAGTTGGCGAAAACACGCTTTAAAAAAAAGCACTCCAATTGCGGTTTGTCGATCGTTTGAAAATGAGCTAAACTGCTTTTTGTTGGGACCGTAGCTCAATGGTTAGAGCAGGGGACTTGAGCGATGAGGCCTAAGGCGATGCGGAACCGCGTCGGATTGCTAGGGTCAATTCAATTGGGTTGCACGCATTTTGTTGGTTTCGTTTCGTTCATCAACAGGTTGCATGTAGAATTTGTCAAATTCGGGGAAGGCTTCGCTGTTTGTTTCGACTTCGGAGCAAGGAACATGCTAATCCCGAGCCAAGCTGCATTTAGAAATCGCTTAGTTGCATTTTCGTTGCGGAAGGTGTAGAGACCAGACGGCAGGCACGTAAAGTGAAGGTATGGTCCAGACCCCAAACTCGAAAGAGGCGGCGAAAGCCGTAGTAGGTACGCATAATCCCTTGGTTGCAGGTTCGAATCCTGCCGGTCCTATTTCCATTTTCAAGACCTCTCATCATCCTCACCCACCAAGTGCCTGAAGAACTCGAAGTGCCTGAAGAACTCGAATCTTTCTCCTCGAATCTGCGGCCGTATGCAGAGCACATCAAGGGTCTGCAATGCGTTGGGCAGCAGCTATGGAATCGAGGTTGGTCGCTCGGGACGTCTAGCAATTATAGTGTAGTAATCGACCGTGATCCGATCCGATTATTGATTACAGCCAGCGGCAAAGACAAAGGGCATCTTGGCCTCAACGATTTCGTCATCGTCGATGAAAGTGGTACGGCAACGACTGCCGACCAGCTCAAGAGCAGCGCGGAAACATTGCTTCATTGTATGGCTGTATCCCGATGCGGTGCTGGCGCTGTATTACACACCCACAGTGTTTGGGCAACGACTCTATCGCAGCATTTCTTTGCCCTGGGTGGGATTCGAATCGACGGATTTGAAATGCTCAAGGGGTTGGATGGAATCACGCATCATGAGTCTTCGTGCTGGTTGCCTATTTTTGACAATACGCAAGACATCCCTGCATTGCAGTCGCAGGTTATGCGTTACCTGGACGAAAATCCAGAAGAAAAATGTTGGGGATTTCTCATTCGTCGACACGGGCTGTATACCTGGGGTAAAGATTTGGCAGATGCAACTCGGCACATCGAAGTGCTTGAATTTCTTCTTGAGTGCTTAGGTCGCACGATTCGTCGGTAACGGTGGCGTGTAGATACTCGGCCGCCTATTGCGTTCGGCAGTTGGCTTTCCGATGAAAACGAAATGATAAACATTCTTTCCAAACCAAGTTTAGGTCTTGAATTGGACATGGATGCCTTAAGAAATACACTGGGAATCAAGAGCTAAGAAATAATGCCAAAAAGACAAAGAACACTCTTGAATGGCCACAAGAGAACGCGTGAAGATCATACGTCAGAAACAGCGTCTGACTATGCGGAAGCGGTTGATTTGATTTCTCGAAACAAAGGTGAGTGTCGACTTCGCGATCTCGCAGAGTTGTTTCAAATAAGTGGCGCATCCGCACATCGAGCGATAGGGAGACTAAAACGCCTGGGTCTTATGGAATCAGAGCCGTACGGTCCTATTCGACTTACTCGAAAGGGTCAGACGCTTGCAAATCAGAGCCAAGGACTACACCAACTCGTCGTCGATTTCCTCCTTGCGATCGGCGTGCCTCGTGAAAGTGCGGAAATCGACGCCGAAGGCCTTGAACACCACATAAGTAAGGATACTGAAAAGGCCTTTCGGGTTTTTCTTAAGAATCTCCCAACGTCTCCAAAATCGACTGAACTCTAGCATTTTCGACTAGATAGAGAGATTTTCTCGCCCTGGTACTAACCCTAAAATGTCCGACTTGACTGAATTGCTCTTGACCCAAGTTTAGCGCTCGCTAAACTAACATTTAGCGCTCGCTAAAGTGTGTTTAGCGCATGGTAAATTAGGACTTCGGAAGAATTGCAGCTCAAATGAAAAGTCGTCTATGTCGAGTTGGCTTTACTCTCGTTGAATTGCTAGTTGTCATTGCAATTATCGGAGTGCTCACTTCTTTGCTTTTGCCCGCTGTGCAAGCGGCTCGTGAGGCGGCTCGTCGAATGAGCTGCCAGAACAACTTGCGCCAACTCGGGCTAGGAATCGCCAACTACGAGTCCTTACTCCAAGTCATTCCACCCGCTTACATCACGAACACGCGAGCGGATGGAAATTTCTACGGAATTGCATGCGCGGATCAATATCGCAATTCGACACCAGGTTGGGGCTGGGGAGCACTGCTATTACCCTACCTCGAGCAGGCACCGCTTTATCAGAGTTTAACTTTCAGCGAGCCATGCTGGTCACCCAAAAATGCAATCGCTGTTCAAACCAAAGTTCCAGCATTTTTGTGCCCTTCTGCTACTGGTGGAAACGACGGGTTCGTCGTCGAAAAGGCCACCGATCACCGCCATGGAACCCCAATCGTCCTTAGCAATGGAAATTTCGTTCGATTCTCGCATAGTCACTATGTCACCAATGCGGGGATTCATCAACCATGGGGACGCGACACTCAGTATTGTTACGACTACGAACAAGGCGAACCCATTTCTTCCAATGGCGGTAAACTTGCATTTTTAGACGGACCATTTTTTCCGAATTCCCGGATGCCACTTCGACGCATCACGGACGGATTGACAAACACGATTTTTCTTGGAGAGCACAGCTCTATCCTAAGCAATAAGACATGGGTTGGAGT
>JAYVPE010000512.1:0-3989 GCA_043757575.1 Pirellula sp. | reverse complement strand
CATCACTCGAGGCCAAGGCGACTGGCTAGGTCTTACCTCGTACGACTCTTTCATTCGCTACCTTTCTCCGGCTTACGCCGACGCACCCTGACACCTTTCTGACACCTTTGGTTTCTGACACACCCTACCACCTGTCGACCGCTGGCACCCTAAGGTCTGTAGTCAGAAACCGAACGCACCGCTGTACAAGCCAGCGGGATTCGCAAAAAAATCCCATCGGCTCGTCTGATGGTTCTTTCGGCTTCGTGCTAAGGTCGGTAGTCAGAGACCGACAGGTGCATGACCGACAGGTGCATGGCACCTAATGTCCCCTAATGTCCCTTTCCCCCCCCCCTCATTCCCATTGTTCCCATTGTTTTCGAAGGCAACGATTGAAGAGATGGCGAGGAATGGGGTGCCAAAGCCTTAACAACGCATCGGCGTTAACGTTAAGATGTCCAGGATGCGTGGTTGGAACATGGACCGCCGCGTGGATTCGTCGATGATTGATTGTAAGGCGAATTTTCGCTAAACTCATTCTTCGGTTGACGGCACAGAACGCGATACAGTGTTACCGACGACTCTCCTATCGAGCTAAGCAAATACAATGGTAGCCTTACGAAGTAATTGCATGTTCGCGATCATTCTGTTCGCCATGCTTACGCAACAGGTCTCAAGTCAGGAGCAGCAGGTTGTTCCGAAGGTTAAATTCGAAGTTCCCGAAAAAGCTGAAACTGATGAAATTGAATCAGTGGCGAAAGAGGCACTTGGGGCCATCGCGTTGATGCATTCAAGGGATTCAGAAAAATCCTTTGAGATGGGTATGTCTATTGCGACGAGTGAAGTGGACTCCGTTAAGAAGTGGACGATTCTTCAGCTGCTGGTTTCCGATGCTGTCGAGGAACTCAGACCAGACCATGTATTGCAGGTTATTGGTCGCTTAGATGAGAACTTCGACTTTCCTTCCTACGATCTTGCCATCAAGTCCCTGATCCGATTGGAGAAGAAACAAAAACGACCAGACGACCGAATTGCTACGATACGGCTTTTGATTGCATCTGCGAGGGTGGCAATTGAAAATTGCGATTTTGAGGCGGCGAAACTGGTCTTTTCCTATGACTCTCGTCGACTACCAAGAGACCATCAGAAGAAGATCCAAAAATGCTTATCCGATTTGCAAACCGCGTCAAAATCGCGAAAGGAGTTTGTTGACCGTTACTCAAACGCCAATATGCTTCTTGCTCAAATGCCGGACGATGAAAAGGCAAATCTTTTCGTTGCTCTTTACGCGTGCACGCTGGGACAAAGCCTTGACGATGCAATTGGGCCTCTTTCCAAATCAGGTGATAAAGAACTTGAATCCATTGCTCGATTAGAGTCGGGTAAGCCGAGTTCGCCGGATGAGTTTAAGCAGCTCGCGGATCTATGGTGGGAGTTATCCAATAGAGTTCCGCAGTCATGTCGTAAATGGGCTGTTCAGCGGGCCTCTTCCTGGTACGAAAAATCGCTCGCATCGCTAACTGGACTCGATCTTGCGGTCGCAAAGAAGAGAATCGCGGAAGCGATGGCCGATGACCTTATCCCGATGCTTCGACTTGACCTGCTTCGTGCTGACCTCCGTCGATCAATCAAGAACGGATCGATGGACGAAAAGCAAAGTCGTTTACATTTGGGATCTTCTGATCCTGGCTACTGCCAGTTCTTCCAGCCACTAAGCGACAATTACGACTTGGAATACAAATTCACTCGTGATGGAGGTAAATGGGGCTTCGCTTTCATTTTCTTCGAGAGGAATCGTCCGTTCATGTGGAACTACTCAGGCAACGTTGCTCCTAACATGGGATTTGCAGGTTTTCAGAAACCGCTCGGGCCGAAGAATGCTTCCGCAAATACTATCGCCGACAGACAATCACACACACTTTTGCTTCGCATTCGAGCAAATCGTTTTGAAGCAATTTTGGATGGTAATCTCGAGTCCGATATTCGGAATCCTCTCGATAGTAAGCCACAGGGGTTCGTTGGCCACCCAGCCGAATTATCGAATGTAGCTAGTCTATCAATCGTCGATTGGTGGGGAGTCACTACCGTCGAATCTGCGACATATACTGAGTACTGGTAGTAGCTTATCGCGGGTACCATAATTCTAGTTGGTCTAGAGGTCTTGCTGTTCTGAGATGTTCTTGAGCCATTGCGTTGCGAAGGTGCATAGCTCGGATTGGAGTCTCGCGTTGAATCGGATTCCATCACGTTGGTCGTTTGGTTCTGCCGCAACTTGGTCGACGCCGACAAAGTCATTTCGATACGCTAGCGGGAAGACTTGCCCATCCTTCCCAGCCAGAAACGTCATCTCTGGATCGCACATCAGGTCGCCATTTTGTTCGGCGTAATGTGCGAGGGAGTAGATTAACCCAAGTCCCCACGTGTCGATGCATTCGACGATTATAGGCATGAATCCTGCGTCGCCATTACCGATTCGTTTGCTGTCGCCGGGTTCATTGAGTCCGTCGATGCACTGGTTGAAGATCGAGGTTGCTTGTTTTGAAAGATGCTTCATGGTTGTCTCTGCGTTAGGGTCCAAAATTCATCTCGGAAAATTGGAACACAGAGAATTCAACAGCAAATTATTTGGCGTTGCTCATTTGGATAATGCTAGTCGTCGTTCGTCCATTTGTCTCGCATGTGCTCGCACCATCCACAATATCCTGAGTCGCTCATTTCTTCGGCAATGATATCGGTACCGCATTGTTCGCACGTGGTGCTCAACTCGCTTTCACAGCTTACGCAATATCCTTCACACATAACGAAAGCAAACTCTCCACACCCTGGACAGTCTACGACCTCTTGCGTCCCACCGTCCTTTATTGCATCGTAAGCAGCAGAGCCTCCCGCGTCGGCTACAATCGCTAAGGCTATGGCTTCGTGGGTCAGAACTTCTCCGCAACTACGACAACAAGCGTGACAATCGCCGCCTGTTTCGACAAACAGCATGAGATCGGAATAGCAGTCGGGACAAGAGAATCCATCTACATGGTCAAGAACATATTGAGAGACATGTTCGAAACTGTTCCATGACTGCTTGCACTTCTCAAGTTCCAAATCGTAAATCGTTTTGATCTTCAGAAGCCCCTCCCATGTACTTTGGGACAACTTATCCCGCAAATCCAAGCTAGTAAAGTTTAAGGCAACGAACTGAGTCGCAACAGAGAATGCTTTCGCTAAAACTTCGTTGATCTGTTGGATGGTCGCTTTCGTGTAATGGTGTTCGAGCTCGTTTCGGATTCGATTGATTTCGTCGAAGTCCTTCCAATTGACCGTAACTCCGAGAGTATTAAACCTCTCCTTGATGCTTTGGACATCGACGGTTTTCTTGCCACTGCCTCGAAACTCAACTTGACCAGTCGCCGACAAAGTTGGGACAATTTTTTCACGAATTAGTACGTCGTCTGATCCTGTCGGCGAAAGTTCAACGAGCTTGTGTTTGAAAATCAGAAGTAGTCCCGCGTGAACATTTCGAACTGCGGATTTCAGCCTACGTTGACTTCCCTCTGTGAAATCTTCGAATCCTGCTTCCACAGCGTCAATTGCATTGTCTAGGACACTCATGTTGGTTCCGCCGGTATTGTTCTGACCCACTATTACGCCTTCACGAGAAGACAAAAACTCTTGCGTGGAAGATCACGAATACACTACTTTATGAGGACTAACGGGACACGGGGGACACCAATGGAACAGTTTACTGTAGTGCTCGCTACTGAGGTAGCCCTTCGACCTGCTGCCTCGATGGCTCTCCACTGTGCATCCCGTCCCGCGTTCCTTAAGTGCCATTCGGGTCAACTGGCCGACTTTTCGGCTGCCAGACTGGCCTTTTTTTCGACTGCCATTTCCAGTCTGACCCAAAAAGTTGTGACCACATGGCCGAAACTCTTGAGCAAAGCGATTACACGTCGGTGCAACGCCGTGTTCAAGCTAACACGACAACTGCCTTAGATGCGGATTCAAGTGGGGAACTA